>NZ_JAGHKE010000027.1:0-57754 GCF_017889395.1 Allofournierella sp.
CTTCAGATAGCTCAGGGTCATGCCGGAGTCCAGAATGTCCTCCACGATCAGGATGTCCTTGCCGGACAGGTCCTGATCCAGGTCCTTCACGATCTTCACCACGCCGCTGGTCTTCACGCCGCTGCCGTAGGAGGAAACGACCATGAAGTCGATGGCGCAGGGCAGATCGATGCAGCGCATCAGGTCGGCCAGGTAGACCACGGCGCCCTTCAGCACGGTGACCAGCAGCAGGTTCTTGCCCTGGTAGTCCTTGGTGATCTGGGCGCCCATCTCGGCGCACTTGGCCTTCAGCTGCTCTTCGGTGAGTAATACCTGCAGGATATCGTTGCTCTGACTCATTGTTATTCACTGCTCCTTGTTGGTTGGTTCCAGCGGGCGGATCACCAGGATACGGCTGGTGGCGCTTGTGGGGGCAAACCCCTGGGCCACTCCGCCGCCCCACAGCCAGATCACCTGACTGCCCTGGGCCAGAAGGGGCACCAGCGCACGCTGTGCACCGGGAATTCCCGCCTCGTTGAAGTATTTTTTCAAACTTTTGCTCCCGCTGCGCCCCTCCGGCCGGAACCAGTCGCCCGGCTGGCGGGTACGCAGAGACAAACTACTCCTTATTCTATCATAATCCACACAATTGGTTAAGCCTTTTTTCCGGCCCCCGGCAAATTTTTTGATTTGTTCACAATCTTCGCCTTCCACCAGCTCCAGCCGCAGCCGGTAGCCGCCGGGCAGCCGGTATTCCCCCGGCTCGGCGGGCTGCGGAGCAGCAGGCTCTTCTTCGCAGCTCTGCGCCCAGCGCAGCACCCCGGCGCACCGCTCAACGCGCACGCCGCCCGCCAGCTGGGCCGCACGGCTTTCCCCCGCGATCAATGCCTCCAGCTTGGGCAGATCCGCCTGGCGCAGGGTCGTTTTCTCCTCCACCAGACAGCGCAGCGCCTCAGCCCGGAGCACCGGGTCCGCCTTTTGCAGCACCGAAACGCTCCAGCCGTCGCCGCAGCGGGCCGTTTGCAGCAAGTGTTCCCCCTCGCGGCGAAAATATTGCAGCCAGCCCTGGGCCCGGCGGCAATATTCCCCCAAAGCCCGCTGGGCCTCCGGGTTGATCTGCTCCAGCTGGGGCAGCACCTGATTGCGCAGCCGGTTGCGGGCGTATTCGTCGCTTTCGTTGGTCTCATCCAGCACGAAGGGGGTGCCGGTGGCCCGGCAATAGGCCTCGGTGGCCTTACGGGGCAGTTCCAGAAGCGGCCGGATGAAGGGCCCCCGCACCGGCGGGATGCCCGCCGCGCCCGCCAGCCCGGTACCCCGTGCCAGCCGGAACAGCAGCGTTTCCGCCTGATCGGTGAGGGTGTGGGCGGTGGCGATCTTCACCGCCGGGTCTTTTTTCCGCAGCTGCTCAAAGAAGTCGTAGCGCAGCTGCCTTGCCCATTCCTCGCTGCGCCGCTCGGTCTGCCGCCCGGCACGGTGGCAGTGCAGCTTCACGCCTTCTTTTGCACAGAATTCCGCCACAAAGGCCTCGTCCGCATCCGCCGCCTCCCGCAGGCCGTGGTTCACATGGGCTGCTTCCAGCGTGATGCCCAGCTCCCGGCCCCGGCGCAGGAAAAAGCGCAGCAGGGCCATGGAATCCGCCCCGCCGGATACCGCCGCAATCACCCGATCGCCGGGCTGCAGCAGGTTCTGGCTTCGGATGCTCTCCAGCGCCTGCTCCTCAAAGGCCGCGGCGCTCATCGGCTCATCCCGCATGGTTGTAGTCCACGTTCACGAAGCGGGTGTGCGCGCCGTCCCAGCCCAGGTCCACCTTGCCGGTCTCACCGTGACGGTTCTTGGCGATGATGCACTCGGCGGTGCTGGAATCGCTCTCCTCCAGACTCTCACCGCTCATGGAGGTGTAGTAGCCCTCGCGGTACAAAAAGAGCACGATGTCGGCGTCCTGCTCGATGGAGCCGGAGTCACGCAGGTCGGACAGCTGGGGCCGGTGGTCGGACCGGCCGCTGCTCTTTTCCGCCGCACGGGACAGCTGGGACAGGGCGATGACCGGCACGTTCAGCTCCTTCGCCATGATCTTCAGGTTTCGGGTGATATCGCTGATCTCCTGCACCCGGTTCTCGGTGCGCTTGCCGCTGGTCATCAGCTGTAAGTAGTCGATGACCACCAGGCCGATGGGGGTCTTCTCCGGGTCCTGGTTGATCTTGCGGATCTTGGCCTTCACCTCGGGTATGGTGATGCCGGAGGTGTCGTCCATGAAGATGGGCACATCGTGCAGCACATCCATGGCGTGGGCCAGGTCATCCCAGTCGTTGCCGCTCAGCGCGCCGGAGCGGAAGGAGTGGCTGTCCACACCGGCCTCGGCGGAGAGGATACGGTTGGTCAGCTGCTCCTTGCTCATCTCCAGACTGAAGATGGCCACCGGGATGTGGCTCTTTTTAGCCACGTTGGTGGCGATGTTCAGCGCGAAGCTGGTCTTGCCCATACCGGGGCGGGCGGCCAGAATGATCAGGTCGGACCGGCCCAGACCGGTGAGGATGGAATCCAGATAGGTAAAGCCGGTGGGAATACCGGCGTATTTGTCCTTGTTGGGGCCCGCGATCTTCTGCAGGGTGGCCATGGTCTCCAGGAACGCGTCGGACAGCTTGGTCAGCTCCTCCCGCTTCTGGTTGGAGCGGATGTCGGTCAGGCGCTGCTCCACGCTCTCCAGCAGCATATCCGCGTCCGGCTGGGCGCTGGACTGCTTGAGGATGTTCTGGGCCAGCTGCATCACCTGGCGGGTGAGGTATTTCTCCTCCACGATGCGGGCGTAGGCGGAGAAGTTGCTGATGGAGGGCACCACCTCGCCCAGGCGGGCAATGTAGACCTTGGCGGCCTCCATGCTCTCGAACACGCCGGTGGAGGCCACCGCGTCGATCAGGGTCACCGCGTCCAGCTGCTCGGTGCCGGAATACAGCTCCACCATCTGGCTGAAGATCTCGGCGTTCTGGCGGGAGTAGAACATCTCCGGCTTGAGGGTATTGATCAGCGCGGGCATCACCCGCTCGCTGTCCAGCAGGGCGGCGCCCAGCACCGACTGCTCCGCCTCCATATTATACGGCTCGGCCAGGTTCATGCTGTCCAGCTCAAAATTTGTATCCTGCATCAGGCATCGTTCCCTTTCGCTACGGTTGGTTTTTGGACAGGCTTTCGCGGGTTTGGGCCGCGGCCTGCCTTTCAGCAAGCAGCGCCCAGCGGGCGCAGCCTTCGGGGCCATTCTTCCCCATGGCCGCCCCACTGGGCGCAGCAGTTCCGTTTTTTACTGCTCCTCGACCTTCACCTTAAAGGTGCTGGTCACGCCGGGGTGCAGCTTCACGGTGGCGTTGGTGGTGCCGAACTCCTTGATGTCCCGCTCCAGCTCCACCTTGCGCTTGTCGATCTCGGTGCCCACCATCTGGCTCAGGTGCTGGGCCACCTCCTTGGAGGTGATCTTACCGAACAGACGGCCGCCGTTGCCCTTGCTCTTGATCACAACGGTCTTGTCCTTGATGGTGGCGGCCAGCTGCTGGGCAGCGGCCAGAGCCTCGGCAGCGTGATGCTCCTTGGCCTCGTTCTTGGTGCGCACCAGGTTCAGCGCGCTGGCGTCCGCCTCGGCGGCCAGGCCCCGGGGGAACAGGAAGTTGCGGGCGTAGCCGTCCGACACTTCGTGGATCTCGTCCTTTTTGCCGATGTTCTTCACATCCTGCTTCAGAATGACCTTCATTGGTATCTCTCTCCTTATGTGCGCGGTCACCTGCATGCAAGCGCCGCGTATTTTGGCCGGCCGCTGGGGCCGGGTTTATCGTTTTTTGCCGGAGCGGGCCTCTTCCTCGGCCTGCTCCTGCCGGTAGCGGGCAATGGCCTGACAGATGCGCTTTTCCGCTTCGTCGATGGTGGTATCCTTCAGCTGCGCGCCCGCCATGGTCAGATGACCGCCGCCGCCCAGCTGCTCCATGATGACCTGCACGTTCACGGCGCCCATACTTCGGGCCGAGATGTTCACCCCGCTGCCCTGCTGCACCGCCACGAAGCTTGCCCCCACCCCCTGGATGGTGAGCAGGTCGTTGGCCGCCTGGGGCACCGCCACCGCCATGTCCGGCGGCAGCTCGCCGGAGACCGAAACCGCGCAGCCCATATAGATATCGGCGTTTTCCACCAGATTGGACTTGGCGGTGTATTCCTGCAGACTGGAATTGAACAGCAGCTTCACCCGCTCGGTCATGGCGCCCATGCGGCGCAGATAGGCCGCCGCCTCAAAGGTGCGCACGCCGGTGTGGATGCCGAAGTTGCGGGTGTCCAGCATAATGCCGGCCAGCAGCGCCTCCGCCTCCAGCTGAGTGGGGCGGAACTGCTGCCCTTCCACATACTGCAAAAGCTCGCTGACCAGCTCACAGGTGGAGGAGGCATAGGGCTCGTGGAAGAACAGCACCGCGTTGTCGATGTGGCCCACCGCCTTGCGGTGATGGTCGATCACCGCCACCTGACGGCATTTGCGGTATACATCGCCGCTTTCCAAAAGGCCCTTGATGTGGGTATCCACCACCAGAAGCAGGGTGTTGCCGGTCATGCCATCCAGCGCAACCTCCGGCGAGATGAAATCCTCGCCCAGGCCCGCTTTCTGGAATTCCTCCAGCACGCTCTGGGCCAGCGTGGCCTCTCGCCGCACCACAATGGCGGCGGGGGCGTCCAGCCCCTTGCAGATGCGAAGCACACCGATGGCTGCGCCCACACAGTCCAGATCGCTCATCCGGTGACCCATGATGAGCACGCTGTCCGCCTGACGGATCAGATCGCACAGGGCCTTGGCCACGATGCGGCTCTTGACCCGGCTGCGCTTTTCCACGCTGCGGGACACACCGCCGTAGAAGGCAAAGCCCTCGGGGGTCTTTACCGCCGCCTGGTCGCCGCCGCGGCCCAGGGCCATGTCCAGCGACTGGCGGGCCATCTCCTCGCACTGGCGCAGGGTGTCGCCGCCCCGGCCCACGCCGATGGACAGCGTCACGTTCACCTCGCCCTCCAGGGCGCGGATCTTGTCCAGCACATCGAATTTTGCCGCCACCATTTCCTTCATGTGGCGTTCCTCCACCACCGCTATGTAGCGGGCGTTGCTTACCCGCTGCAAAAAGCCGGTGGTGCGGCCGATGTAGGTTTCCAGCACCCGGTTGATGCCTTCCAGCACCCGGGCCTTTTCCGAGTCCTTCAGCTCGGCCAGCTGCTCGGCGTAGGCGTCGATCTCGATGATCATATACGCTGGACGGGTGGCGTCGTATTCCGCCGCCCGCTGGCGCAGATCGGTCTCATCCACCAGGTATAGCACGGTGAGTGCCTCCCGCCCGGCGGTGGCCGACGCAAAGATATTATATTTGCGGCCCCCGTGCTCCAGCACCTGGCCCGCAGGCTCGCCGCATTGGTGCAGGTCCAGCCCGCAGAGCACCTTGCCCACCGGAGCAAGCAGCCGGTCCTCATCCGCCAGAATGCGCTGGCGGAAGGGGGTGTTATACCACACCAGAGTCTTGCCGCTGAGCAGCGCCACCGGCAGAGTCAGCGCCCCCAGACTCAGCTGGGTCTGGCTGTTTTCAAATTTCTCGCACTGCAGCACCCGGGCAAGCCCACGGCGCAGCCGCCGTGCCAGCAGCAGAACAGCCAGCGCCACCAGTGCCGCCAGAGGGATCAGCACCCAGAGCAGCCGCGGCTCCAGCAGGCCCACCAGAACGGCCAGCAGCGCGCACAGCACCACCAGCCCGCCGGTGAAGACCTCCATTGTAAAACGGGGTTTCAGATCCATGGCCCAACAGCCTCCTTTGCGTTTGGGGTCAGACCTCCATGAGGATGGGCAGGATCATGGGGCTGCGCTTGGTCTTGCGGTAGATGTAGGAGGACAGCGCCTCCCGCACGCGGGTCTTCACGCTGTTCCAGTCCCGCACGTTCTCGGCGGCGCACCGCTCGAAGCACTGGCTCACCAGGCGGCGTGCCTCGTCCATCAGCTGCTCGCTCTCGCGCACATATACAAAGCCGCGGGAGACCAGATCCGGCCCGGCCATGACCTGACCGGTGCGGGAATTGACGGTGGCCACCACAATGACCAGACCGTCCTCGGACAGATGACGGCGATCCCGCAGGACCACATTGCCCACGTCGCCCACGCCCAGGCCGTCCACCATCACGGCGCCCGCGGGCACCGGCTCACCGGTGGAGAGGCCGTCGGCCGAGAGGATGATGTCCTGGCCGATCTCGGCGATGTGGATGTTCTTCGGGGGAATGCCCAGCTTTTCGGCGGTGATGGCATGCTTTTTCAGCTGCTTGTACTCGCCGTGCACCGGTAGGAAATACTTGGGTGCTGCCAGCGTGAGCACCAGCTTCTGCTCCTCCTGGCAGGCGTGGCCGGACACATGCACATCGTACATGGATTCATAAATGACCTCCGCGCCCAGCAGCAGCAGACCGTTCACCACCTTGGTGACCATCTTTTCATTGCCGGGGATGGGGGTGGCGGAGATGATGATGAAGTCGCCGGGGCCCACCCGCACGTTGCGGTGGCTGGCGCTTGCCATGCGGGACAGAGCGCTCAGCGGCTCGCCCTGGCTGCCGGTGGTGATCAGCACGATCTGCTCCGGCGGATATTTGTTGATCTGCTCCAGGTCGATGAGCACGCCCTCCGGCGCATGCAGGTAGCCCAGCTCCAGGGCCATCTGGGTGTTGTTGGCCATGCTCCGGCCGGACACCGCCACCTTACGGCCGTTTTCCACCGCCAGATCGATGATCTGCTGCACCCGGTAGATATTGGAGGCGAAGGTGGCAATGATGATGCGCTGTTTGTCCGCCCGGCGGAACAGGTTGGCAAAACTGTCGGCCACCTTATGCTCGGTGGCGGTAAAGCCCGGCCGCTCGGCGTTGGTGGAATCGCTCAGCAGGGCCAGCACGCCCTTTTTGCCGTATTCCGCAATGGTCACCAGGTCGGTGGGCCCGGCGGACAGCGGGGTGTAGTCGATCTTGAAGTCGCCGGTCTGGATGATCACACCCGCGGGGCAGTCGATGGCCAGGGCCACTGCGTCCGGGATGGAGTGGTTCACATGGATGGGCTCGATGGTGAAGCAGCCCAGCTTGAACTTGTGGCGGGGATGGATCTCCACCAGCTTGGTGCGGCCCAGCAGATTGTGCTCTTCCAGCTTGTTCTTAATCAGGCCGATGGTCAGCTTGGTGGCGTAAATTGGCAGGTTCACCTGCTTGAGCAGGTAGGGCAGCGCGCCGATGTGGTCCTCATGGCCGTGGGTGATGACCACGCCCTTGATCTTATCCTTGTTCTGCACCACATAGGTGAAGTCCGGGATGACCAGGTCGATGCCGAACATATCGCTGTCCGGGAAAACCAGGCCGCAGTCCACGATCAACATATCGCCCTGGCATTCATACAGGGTAATGTTCTTGCCCACTTCGCCCAGACCGCCCAGGGGGATGATGTGCACCGGCACAGCCTCTTCCTGCTTGGCGTGGTTCCTGGCAGCGGGCTTGCGGCCCCGGGAATAGAAGGGCCGGCGGCGCTGAGCGGGCTGCTGCGCGCCCGCGTTCTCGGCCTTGGGTGCGGCCGGCTTATGGGCGGCACGCGGCTTTCTGGGTTCTTTTTCCTTTGCGTTTTTCTGTTGAGTCATATATCTCCTCCGTAAAATTGCGTACGCCGGAAGAGCCCGTTTTTCGTTCCGATGCAAAAACGGCCGGGCGCACGATTGATTCAGTTTGATAATGCTTGTGGTGTTGGGCACGATGGGTCCATTTGTTCAATGCGACCGGGCCCTGGACGGATCACGCACACAGAGCAGCAGCAACGGGCCGCTGCTCGGCCAAGGCTGGCAAACTTCTCCAACCTAAAGTTAGTTTTATTATACCCTCTTTGTATGCTTTCTGTCAACAAAGTGCCCGGAGCGGGGCAAAATAATCCGGAAGGGGTCTTTCTCCAGTATGGGCGGGCCCGGGCCCGCTTACACTTGCCGCCAACGGGCAAACCCGGTATAATAATGCCATTGGGCGTTGACCGGCTACCTGTTCACAACAGACCGCACCCCGAAACACACAGCCCGCCCTTGTACGCGGGCAGGAGGCAGCAATGAAACAGATCGAAATTTTTACCGACGGCGCCTGCAGCGGCAACCCCGGCCCCGGCGGCTGGGGCGCGGTGCTGCGCTATAAACAATTTGAAAAGGAGCTTTCCGGCGGCGAGGCCGAAACCACCAACAACCGGATGGAGCTCACCGCCTTTATCCGGGCGCTGGAGCAGCTGAAGGAGCCCTGCGAGATCACCCTGTGCAGCGATTCCAAATACGTGATCGACGGGCTGGAAAAGGGCTGGGCCAAGGGCTGGCGGGCCCGGGGCTGGAAAAAGAGCGACAAATCCCCCGCCCTCAACCCGGACCTGTGGGGCCGTTTGCTGGACCTGTGCGAGGGGCATGTGATCCACTACAAATGGATCAAGGGTCACGCCGGCCACCCGGAGAACGAGCGCTGCGACCGGCTGGCGGTGGAGCAGAGCAAAAAATACGGCGGCCGCCAGGCCTGACGGCCGCTCAGAGCACAATAAGGAGCAACGATTATGAGCGATATTTTATTCCCCGGCAACGATTTTTCCACCTACGAAAAGCAGGACAAGGTGCTGGTGGGCGTATCCGGCGGTGTGGATTCCGCGGTGTGCGTGCACATTCTGCGGGAGCAGGGCTTCGCGGTGACCGGCGCGGTGATCCGCTTCTCTCCTGCCCATGATAAAGCAGTTGAGGAGGCCCGCAAGGCGGCCGCCTCGCTGGGCATTCCGCTGGAGGTCATTGAGGCGGGCGAGGAGTTCGAGCGCCAGGTGGTACAGCCCTTCTGCCAGGCCTACTGCGCCGGACGCACCCCCAACCCCTGCGTGCTGTGCAACCCCACCGTGAAGTTCAAGCTGCTGGCCGCCCGTGCCGATGAGCTGGGCATCCCCTTCATCGCCACCGGCCATTACGCCCGGGTGGAGCAGACCGCCGCCGGGCAGTATCACATCGCCCAGCCCGCCAGCGTGGCCCGGGACCAGAGCTACATGCTCTACCGCCTGGGGCAGGACATTCTGACCCGGCTGTGCCTGCCGCTGGGCGAGTTTGAGAAGGAGGACATCCGCCAGATTGCCCGGGACCTGGGCCTGCCCTGCGCCGACAGCCCGGACAGCATGGAGATCTGCTTCATTCCGGACGGCGACTACGCCGCCTTCATCCGAGGCCGTGGTCTCGAGGACAAGCCCGGCCGCTTCATCGCGCCGGACGGGAAGGACCTGGGCCCCCACAAGGGCGTGATGCACTACACCCTGGGCCAGCGCAAGGGCCTGGGCCTGGCGCTGGGCAAGCCCGCCTTCGTGAAGGCCATCCGGGAAAACGGCGACGTGGAGCTGGGCTGGGCCGGTGAGGAGTTCTTCTCCGGCATGACCCTGCGGGACGTATGCTGCGCCGCCGGGGGCGAACTGCCCGCCGGGGATTACCTGGTGAAGATCCGCAGCGCTGCAAAGCCCGTCCCCTGCCACTACGACGGTAACGGCCTGGTGCGTTTCGAGGAGCCCGCCCGTGCTCCCGCACCCGGCCAGAGCGCCGTGTTCTACGGCGGCGGCCTGGTACTGGGCGGCGGCTTCATCGACCGGATTCTGGACTGATTTTTCTTGCGAACAAACAAAAAGCAGCCCCCTGCTGTGCAGGGGGCTGCTTTTTTGTGTCTGTTTACTTATTCTCTTCGGTCTTGGGTCCGAGACGGCGGCGGATGTCGTCGATGATCTCAGGGCAGACAAACTCGGAGATGTCGCCGCCCATGGTGGCCACCTCTCGCACGATGGAGGAGGAAAGATACATGTACTGAATGTCGGTGGTCATGAACATGGTCTCCAGGGTGGGGCAAAGCTTTTTGTTGGTGAGCGCCATCTGGAACTCGTATTCAAAATCGCTCACCGCCCGCAGGCCCTTGATGAGGGTGCAGGCCCCCACATGGGAGGCGTAGTCGGCCAGCAGGCCGCCGAAAAAGTCCACCCGCACGTTGGGCATATCCTTGGTGACCCGGCGGGCCAGCTCCACCCGCTCGGCGGGGGTGAAGGCGGTGTTGCTCTTGGCATAGTTCACCAGAATCAGCACGATCACCTCGTCAAACAGGCTCGAGGCCCGGCGGATGATGTCCAGGTGGCCCTTGGTGATGGGATCAAAGCTGCCGGGGCAGATGGCAATGCGTTTTTCCATAAAGCGTGTTCCTTTCCGCTGGGGGCCGCTGGGCCCGCTGTTGGCCATTGCCGCTGCGCGGCATGTGCTCTTAAGTATACCCCCGGAAAAGCAGCCTTGTCAATTGCCTTTTGCCGCCTGTCAGTCCTGCTCGCACAGCTCGCAGAGCTTCTGGTAGAAGGGGGTGTTGTCCAGTGTGGCGAAGTAATCCATGGGGGTCTCGGCCCGGCGGATCACCTCATGGCTGCCGTCCTCATGCAGCAGCACCTCGGCGCTGCGCAGCTTGCCGTTGTAGTTGTAGCCCATGGAGAAGCCGTGGGCGCCGGTGTCGTGGATGACCAGCACGTCGCCGATGCCGGTCTCGGGCAGGGCCCGGTCGATGGCGAACTTGTCGTTGTTCTCGCACAGACCGCCGGTCACATCGTACACATGGTCGCAGGGCTCGTTTTCCTTGCCCAGCACGGTGATGTGATGGTACGCGCCGTACATGGCCGGGCGCATCAGGTTGGCGGCGCAGGCGTCCAGACCCAGGTAGTCCTTCTGGATGTGCTTTTCGTGGAGCACGGTGGCCACCAGATGGCCGTAGGGGGCCAGCATGAACCGGCCCAGCTCGGTGAAGATGGACACATCGCCCATGCCCGCGGGCACCAGGATCTCCTCGAACTTCTTGCGCACGCCCTCACCGATGGCAGCAATGTCGCTGGCGGGCTCCTCGGGGCGGTAGTCCACGCCCACGCCGCCGGACAGGTTGATGAATTTGATCTTTGCGCCGGTGGCCTGGTTCAGCCGCACCGCCAGACGGAACAAAATCTCGGCCAGGGCCGGATAATAATCGTTGCTGGTGGTGTTGCTGGCCAGAAAAGCGTGGATGCCGAACTGCTTTGCACCCTTCTTCATCAGCTTTTCAAAGGCAGAGGCCATCTGCTCCTCGGTCATGCCATACTTTGCCTCGCCGGGGTTGTCCATGATGTCGTTGCCCATGCTGAACACGCCGCCCGGATTGTAGCGGCAGAACACGGTCTCCGGCACGCCGGCCACCCGGTCCAGGAATTCCACATGGGTGTAGTCGTCCAGGTTGATGTAGGCGCCCATCTGACGGGCCTTTTTCATGTCCTGAGCGGGGGTCACGTTGGAGGAAAACATCACATCCTGGCCGGAAAAGCCGCAGGCCTCGCTGAGCAGCAGTTCGGTGTAGGTGGAGCAGTCCACCCCGCAGCCCTCCTCCTGCAAAATCTTCAGCAGCGCCGGGGTGGGCGTGGCCTTCACCGCGAAATACTCTTTGTAGCCCTTGTTCCAGGCAAAGGCCGCATTCAGGCGGCGGGCATTTTCCCGAATGCCCTTTTCGTCGTAGATATGAAAGGGCGTGGGCACGTCCTCAATGATCGTCTGGGCCTGCTCCAAGCTGATGAACGGATGCTTTTGCATGATGATTTTCTCTCCCTTTCCCGCGGGGCTTGATTCGCCCGGTTTACTCGCGCAGCATTTATTTTAGCACAGTATAACACAAAAGGAACCCACAGCGCAACGACATGTTTTGCAGGCAGCAAAAAAGCCCTTCAAACGAAATGTTTGAAGGGCTTTGACCATGGAGCTGCTAAGCAGATTTGAACTGCTGACCCAACTGAACTACCGGGCCATCTTTGCGTTGCCTTGTGGCGACTCTTAGTATTATACAGACACTTCCCTCAATTGTCAACCACTTTTTCAAAAAATTTTTCAGCTTTTTTTACGCCACTTTTTTGCCCCCCAAAACCGGCGGCGGGCGGGGCGTTTTGCCCATTCGCCCGCCGCCCGGAAAAGGGGTTTTACTGCACCGTTTCCAACAAACCGCACACTTCCAGCAGCCGCTGATACTCCAGCAGCATTTCCCGATTGCCGCCGCCCAGCTCGGCGATCACCTGATCCGCCACCCGGCCGCAGCTGCGCGCCCCGTCGATGTAATAGCCGCACAGCGCCTCCTGCATCTCCTTGTCCGGCTCGGCCTCATGGCGGCGGTTATATTCCCGTACCAGGTCCAGCTTGTCCGGCTCGTCCAGCATCCGCTTTTCCAGCGATTCCAGCGGGTCGCCAAAGAGGCGGCAGTACACCGGGCCCTCCTCGGCCCACTGCACCCGGCCGGGCAGCAGAGCGTTCAGTCTCGCCAGCGGCTTTGCCGGGTCCAGCCCCGCCTGTTCACACAGCCGCCGGGCGGCTTCGGTATAAAACTCCTTCAGCGCCCCCAGCTGGGCCGCCATCTCCCTGGGGCCACTGTGGGCCAGCATGGCCCGCCGGGTGATGGCCTCCATCCGGGCCATGAGCCGGGTGCACTGGTGGTTCAGGATCAGCCGGGCATCCCCTTTTTGCAGATCGCACAGGGTATACACATACACCGCCGCCAGCAGGGTGGAGAATTTCAGCACGTTCATATCCAGCCGCTCGATGGTGTCGGCGCTGGTGTGGTAGTATTTGTCCGGCCACTGGCCCAGCATGATGCTGGGGATGCCCACCTGCGGATCGCTGAGGATGAAGTGGTCGCTGCCCAGACCGAAGGGCACCGCATCGGTGTGCACATTCTGCAGCAGCAGGTCCTCCCGGCTGTTTGTCTCCTGCTTGAGCTCCTGCAGCAGCAGGGTGGCCAGGTCTCCCTCAAAGCCCGGCATGGCAAAGGGCAGGCCGGTCACGGTGATGGGGCCGGTGGTGTCCTCCTGTTTTGCGCCGATCATATCCAGATTGATGCCTGCGGTGTAGAGGGACTTGTCCCGCCCGTCGTTCAGATAATTATAAGTGCCAGTGAACTCGGGCACCAGAATCATCCGGATGGTCTTTTTCAGCGGCGGCAGCTGGCCCGCCTCCACCGCGTCACGGATGACTGCCATCAGGGTCATGGCTCCGGCCACGCCGGAGGCGTTGTCGTTGGCGCTGGCGCAGGGGTGGCACAGATGGGCGCATACCAGCACGCTCTCCTCGCTCTCGCCGGGCAGCACCGCCTCCACCACCTCACTGGTGCCGTTTTCCAGCGTGGCCTCCACATAGGCATTCACCGAAAGATAGGGGCTTTCGCACTCCCCTTTTTCAAAGGCCTGCCGCCGCTGGCGGCACAGCTTCTGCAGCCGCAGCGAGGTGCGGGGCGACACTACAAACCCGAAGGCCTGCCGCTCGCCGGGGGTGTGCTCCCACCAGTAGGAGGTGTAGTTCAGCGCGTCCAGCAGCTCCTCCGGGATGCGCACGTGGGGCGTCTCGTTCAGATAGTCCGACACAAGGCCCAGCGCGCCCCGCTTCTGGATGGCCCAGCTGAATTTGTTGATGTGCTGGTGGGTGAACAGCACCTTGCCCTCCAGGTCCCAGCCCTCGTAGGCTTCTTCCCCGCAGCCCTCGGTCATCTCCACCAGGTCCAGCGTTTTATCCCGCCAGTCGCAGGCGCAGCTTTTCTGGATCAGCGAGATGGGCTCCACCGAATAATCCGCCAGCACAAAGCCCTCCGGCCCGGCCAGACGGCACCAGCCCGCGGTGCAGTTCCATTCCTGGAACAGCCGGTAGCTGCCCGCGTAGCCCCCCGCCGGGGCCGAATAGGAAATCACCCGGGCCTGCACGTCCCGGCGGTTCAGCCAGTCGCAGCACCAGTTGGCCGCGGCCCGGAAGCCGCCGCTTGCCTGGATGCGGTGGAAGCTGCTCACCTCTTTCACGATCTGATACAGCCCCCGGGTCTGTATCCGTTCCTTCATTGTTTTTATGGTCTGCTGCATCATCTGCCGCGCACCCCGTTTCGTTTTTTGTTCCATTATACCACCCTGCCGAACCGATTTCATCCGCTAGCGCAAAAAAGTATATGGACAAAAACCAATCCCCCGAAGCACCGCTTCGGGGGATTGCTACAAGGCTTATGAAATTGGCTCAGTTGAAGCCGAAGATCTTCTGGCTGATTTTGTAGGCGGTCACTGCGAAGGCACGGCCCACCGGATTGTTCCAGTTCATGGCCTGGCCCATCACGCCCCGGCGCAGCCGGTAATAGGCCCAGGGATCATTGGCCTTGATGTGGTCCCACAGCTCCTGCTTTTTGGCCAGGTTCTCAGCGGTGCCGCTGCGGATCATCAGGATGGAGGAAACCACGGTGATGATCTCCAGATAATTGTATAGGTACTGGCGCAGGCGGGTGTTCTTGATGCCCTGCAGGCGTACCTGCTGCAGCATCAGCTTGTTCACCTTGATCTGCTGGTCGATGCGTTTGATCATCACGCTCTCGTTCACCGACTGATCGCCCCGGCCGATGAAGTAGTGGTAGAAATCCACATTGATGTAGTAGATGCTCTTCACATACTGCATGGGCACGTACACGAACAGGTTATCCACATAGAAGGTGTGGCGGGGCAGATCCAGGCCGCTGTCGATCAGCAGCTGGGTGCGGTAGATCACCGAGTGCATCAGGATGTACTGGCCCTTGTGGAAGCGGCCCACCTGATCCCAGCCGATCACCTGCTCTTCGGGCAGGGCGTTGCCGTAGCTCATCACCTTTTTATGGCGGGCGCCCACCTTGTCGTACACAAAGTTGCTCACCACCAGGTCCACCTCCTGGTCGCCGTGCACGAAGCCGCGCAAAGCGCACAGGATCTTGGCAAAGGCCTCTTCATCCACCCAGTCGTCGCTGTCCACCACCTTGAAGTAGCGGCCCCGGGCGTTTTTCAAGCCGGCCATCACCGCCGCGCCGTGGCCGCCGTTCTCCTGATGCACCGCACGCACGATGCCGGGGTACAGCCGTTCATATTCATCCGCAATGGCAGCGGTATCGTCCTTGGAGCCGTCGTTCACGATCAGGATCTCCACCTCGTCGCCGCCAGTGAGCAGGGTATCCACACAATGGCGCATGTAGTCCTGCGAGTTGAAGCAGGGCACTGCGATCGATAACAGTTTCATGTTTCACACACCTTTATATTGATTTGCCGCCCGCCGCCCCTCAACGGAGAGAACGAACCGGCCCGCAAGCTGTTTTGGTCATAATTTTGACACAATGTTACTTGTATATCATCGCGCGAACCTCGTTCAAAGTCAAGTGAATCCCACAAATTCATGCGACTTTTCTCCATTTTTTACAACTTTTACACCAAAAACGGCGCATCCCGCCAAGGGATACGCCGTTTTTTGATGATTTAATCAGGAAGCTTCCCTGCCCGGTCAGCAGGTGGCGCCGCCCTTCATATGCTTCTGGGCAGCCAGGTTCTCCTGCTTGCGGGCCAGCAGCTCATCGCTCAGCAGCTGGCGCTGCACCTCCTCGAAGCCGATGCGGGCCACGGTGTCGGCAAAGCGCTCGCCGGTGATGCCCTGCTCGCGGAACAGCAGAATGGCCTTTTCGATCACATCCATCACCTCCTGGCGGTCGGTGAAGACCTTATCCAGGTAACGGCCCTGGGCAACCTTCTTGCCCCAGCGGCCGCCGATGTAGATGCGGTAACCGTCGATGTGGTCCTCCACAGCCTTGAAGGGGCACTTGCCCACGCAGCGGCCGCAGTGGTTGCAGGCCTCGGGATCGATGTGGATTTTGCCGTCCTCCATCTTGGCCACGTGGATAGGGCAGGTCTCCTCAATCTGGCAGACCTTGCAGCCGCGGCACTTGTCCAGCTGGATCTGGGGAATGCGCTGGCCGATCACGCCCAGGTCATTCAGGTCCGGCTTGACGCAGTTGTTGGGGCAGCCGCCCACGGCGATCTTGAACTTGTGGGGCAGCTTGACCTCATGGTAGCCCTTGTAGAACCGCTCGTGGATCTCCTGAGAAAGATCAAAGGTGTCGATCAGGCCGTACTGGCAGGTGGTGCCCTTGCAGGAAACCACCGGGCGCACCTTGCTGCCGGTGCCGCCCATTTCCAGGCCGGCGTTCAGCAGGTACTCCCGCAGGGGCTCGATGTTGGCAAAGGGCACGCCCTGAATCTCCAGAGTCAGGCGGCTGGTCATGGTCACCTCGCCGCTGCCGAACTTCTCGGCGGCCTGGGCCACTGCCATCTGCTCAGCGGCGGTGAGCTTGCCGTTTCGGGTGATCACCCGGCCGTTGAACTTGTCCGGGGTGCGCTTGTCCCACAGGAAGCCCAGGGCCTTCACCCGGGTGACCTCAGCAGGGGACACCTTCGCGCCCACAGACTCCACACGCACGTCGTTAAAGAAGCTGGCGCCCTCCAGCACCAGAGTATTGGTGTAGCCGTAGCTGCGCAGCCGGTTCTGCATGAAGTAGGCCCGCTTGCCCTTGTTGCACACGATCAGCAGCTTGTCGTCCTTGTCCAGACCCTCCACCGGGCCGTTCAGGGTCTCCAGCTGCACGAAGGTGGCGCCGTGGATGCTGGGGGCGGGGGTGGCATCCACCACCCGGTAGCCCTTGGCCGCGCCCGCCTGATACTCGGCGGGGGTGATGCTGGCGATCTTGCCCTCCAGCTTGTTCTCCAACAGATACACCGCCTGCACAAAGGGATGGATGGCGGTGGAGAAGGGCGGCGCATAGGCCAGGTCCAGATTGTCGAAGTCCTCCAGGGCCGCGCCCATGGAGATGCCGGTTACCGCGATGTCCACCATCTTGTCCACCGCGCCGGGGCCCAGCACCTGCACGCCCAGCAGCTTGTGAGTGGCCTTGTCGGCGATGAGCTTGGTGGCAAACCAGGCGGAATCCGGATAGTAGTGGGCCTTGTCGTCGCTCACCAGCAGGGCGGTGGCCACGTCATAGCCTGCCTGACGGGCGGCAGCCTCGGTCAGACCGGTGCGGCCGCAATTCAAACCGGGCAGCTTGACCACGCCGGTGCCCAGCACACCGGGATAACGCTTGTTCTCGCCGGTCAGCGCCAGGGCCAGAGTGCGGGCCTCCATGTTGGCGGAGGAGCCCATGGGCGACCACTGGGCCGCGCCGGTGAGCCGGTTGGTCACCAGAGCACAGTCGCCCGCGGCGTACACATCCGGCAGGTTGGTGCGCAGCTGGCCGTCCACCGGGATGGTTCCCTTGACCATCTCCAGGCCGCTGCCCTCCAGAAAAGCGGTGTTGGGACGGATGCCCGCGCTCACCACCACCACATCGGCAGGCAGAGTGCCCGCCTCGGTCTTCACGGCGGTGACCCGGCCGTCGCCCAGAATGACCTGGGCCGCGGTGCCGGTCATCACCCGGATGCCGGCCGCCTGCAGCTTCTTGCGGGCAAAGCCGGCCATTTCCTCATCCAGCACGCCGGGCATGATCTGGCCCGCCACGTCGAGTACCGTCACATTCAGCCCTTGAGTCAGCAGGTTCTCCGCCGCCTCCAGGCCGATGAAGCCGCCGCCGATGACCACTGCGTTCTTGGCGGCGTTCTGCTCCAGATAGCCGCGCAGAGCGATGGCGTCGTCCGGGGTGCGCAGCTTGAACACGCCCTGCTGGGCCGCGCCCTCGATGGGCGGGATCACGCTGGACGCGCCGGTGGCAATGATCAGGGAATCGTATTCATAGGTCTCGGTCTCACCGCTGGTCAGGTTCTTGGCGGTCACGGTCTTGGCCGCCGCGTTCAGGCCCACGGCCTCCCGGCCGGTGAGCACCTTGGCGCCGGTGAGGGCGGTGTACTTTTGCGGGGTATTCACGATCAGCTCGTCACGGGTCTCAATCAGGCCGCCCACATAATAGGGCAGGCCGCAGCCCGCGTAGGAGATGTCCCGGTCCTTGACCAGAATGGTCACATCCGCGGACCGGTCCTGCCGTTTAATTTTGGCAGCAGCCTTGGTGCCGGCGGCAACGCCGCCCAGGATCAACACCTTCATTGCTCTTCCTCCTGTTCTCTCAAATCGCCTGTGCTCTTAACCGTGGCAGTGACCGCCGCAGCTGTGGGAAGCGCCGTGGCTGCCGCAGTCGTGGCCCTCGCCCTCCTCGTGGTGATGATTGCAGGTCACATCGCCGTTCATGGGCAGAGCGCCCTGCAGCAGCTGCTCCACCACTGCGTCGGTGCTGCCGGCCGCGCCTGCGTATACCGCGATGCCCGCCTGGGCCAGCGCCTGGCGCGCGCCGCCGCCGATGCCGCCGCAGATCAGCACCTGCACACCCTGGGCCTGCAGAAAGCCCGCCAGCGCACCGTGGCCCTGGCCGTTGGTGTCCACCACCTGGCTGCCGGTGATCTGCTTGCCCTCGGCCCCATACAGCTTGAACTGTTCGGTGTGGCCAAAGTGCTGGAATACGTTGCCATTTTCGTAAGTAACCGCGATTTTCATTCTTCTTCAACCTCTTTTACGCAAAGAAACGGCCGCCCACGGGCAGGCAATGGCCCCGGTCCGACCGCACTTTGATGATTTTATACCTCTATATTACGCCTTTCGGGGCAGCTTTTGCAATTGACAAAGTCACAAAAGCTGCCCCGAATCACTTTATTTGTGCGCAGGCGTAAAATAATATTCCCCCGCTTGGTCCCGGTGGCCCCGCACGCCGAACACCCGGTCGATGCGGCCGGAGGCGAACATCTGCTCCGGCGTTTCAAAGGCTACCAGCTGCCCGGCCTCCATCAAAGCGATGTGATGGCTCACCCGCAGCGCCTGGGCCAGGTCGTGCAGCACCATTACGATGGTCTTTCCCTGCTCGTTCAGCCGCTGGAGAAGGCTCAGAATCTCGAACTGGACCCCCAGGTCCAGATAGGTGGTGGGCTCGTCCAGCAGGATGATCCGGGTGTCCTGCGCCAGAGCCATGGCGATGTAGGCCCGCTGGCGCTCGCCGCCGGAAAGCTCCCGCAAATCCCGCCCGCGCCATTGCTCTACTCCGGCGGCCTGCATGGCCCGGGCCACCTGCTGCCGGTCCTCCGGGCGCATGCGGCGGGAAAGGCCCAGGTAGGGGAACCGCCCGTGGGCCACCAGTCTTTCCACCGTGATGGCGGGCACGTCCCGCACCTGGGGCATCAGCGAGGCAAACCGGGCAAACTCCCGGCGGTCGTAGCCCTCAACCGGGCGGCCTGCCGCCAGCACCTGGCCCGCGGAAGGGGTCAGCTGCCGGGCCGCTACCCGCAAAAGGGTGGTCTTGCCGCAGCCGTTGGGGCCGATCAAAGTGGTGATGCGCCCGGCGGGAATGGTGAGCGACACGTCCCGCAGAACCACGCCGCCCTGATACCCGGCGGTGATGTGCTTCAATTCAATCATAGACCCGGCTCCTTTTCTGACGCAGCAGCAAAAACAGGAAAAACGGCCCGCCCAAAAAGGACATGAGGATGCCCACCGGCAGCTCGAAGGGGGCAAACAGCACCCGACCCAGACTGTCGCACCCCAGCACAAAGGCCATGCCCAGCAGCGCCGAGGCGGGCAGCAGAAAGCGGTTTTCGTCGCCCACCAGCCGCCGGGCCGCATGGGGCACCAGCAGGCCCACAAAGCCCAGCAGGCCCGCAAAGCTCACCGCCGCGCCCGCCAGCAGGCTGGAGGCCAGAATGCACAGAAAGCGCACCAGACCCACCCGCATGCCCAGCGAGGAGGCGGTCTCCTCCCCCAGCTGCAAAAGGTCCAGGTCCGCCGCCAGAAACAGCGCCAGCACAAAACCCACGCCGATGTAGGCCGCCGCGGGCCACAACGAGCTGAGGGCCACGCCGGAAAAGCTGCCGGTCATGAAGCCGGTGGCTCCCACCACCTGGTCCGGATAGAGCAGGGTGATGGTGTCGATTCCGGCGGAGAGGATGCCGCTCACCGCGATGCCCGCCAGCACCAGCGTCACCCGGGAAAGCCCCGCCTTTGACGCCAGGCCGTAGATGAACAGGGTGGTAAGCAGTGCGCCCAGAAAGGCAGCCGCCGCCATGATTCCCGGCACGCCGGGCAGCAGCGTGGCCGCCGCGATGGCGAAAAAGCCCGCGCCGGAGTTCACGCCGATCACGTTGGGGCTGGCCATGGCGTTGTTCAGCACGCCCTGAATGAGGGCGCCCGCCACCGCCAGCGCAAGGCCCGCCAGCATGCAGGCCAGGGTGCGGGGCAGGCGCACATACACAAAGATGCGCCAGGTGGTGGAGCCGGTGTCGCCGGTGCGCAGCACCTGCCACAGCTGGCCCAGCGAAAGGGCCTGGCTGCCGCTGCACAGGCTGATGGCCGCGGCAAGGACCGCCGCCACCGCCAGCACGGCCAGCACCGTCAGCTTGCCTTTAGCCGATCTGGCCGGCAAGCTCCGGGTAAAGGATCTTGGCAAGATACGCATAGCTCTCCCCCCAGCGTGCATTGGGCTTGTAGTGGAACAGGTCCTTGGGCAGGGTCAGGCAGCGGTCGCTTTGCACCGCGGTCAGTTGCTGCCAGGCCGGGTTGTTCTCCACATTCTGGGCCATGTAGTCCATGGCCTGCTGCTCCGAGCCCATGGTGGTGATGAAGATGTAGTCCGGGTCCTCGGCAATGATCTCCTCCAGGTTGATGTCCTCCAGAAGCGCCTCATGCCGGGCAACCATGTTGTCCGCGCCCAGGTCCTCCAGCATATAGCCCACCATGTTGTCGGCCCCCTTGGCCTTCACGCCGGTGGAGTAGGCCCGCAGCAGCAGAACCGTGGGGCTCTCCTCGTCCTGCACCAGCTGGCGGATTCCGTCGATCTGTTCTTTCACCGCCAGGCCGTTCTGCTCGTACAGGTCCTGACGGCCGGTGAATTGGCACAGCTGGGCCAGCATGTCCAGATAGTCCTCGAAGGAATCCACCCGGTAGTAGGCATGGGTAATACCCGCCTGGGTGAGCGCCCGGTCCATGTCCACCTGGCTGGAGGTGTCCGCATTCATAATGACAAAATCCGGATTGGCGGCGATGATCTCCTCCAGATTGGGCTCCTTCACGGTGCCGATGATGGCAACCTCCTCGCCCAGGTCCATGCCCCGCTCCTCGATGGCGTCCTGGGTGGCGCCCACCAGAGTGCCGCCCGCCAGGGTCCAGGTCTCGGCGTAGCTGCCGTAGGTGGCCACCACCCGGTCGGTGCTCTCCACCGTGACCGTGTTGCCCACCGCGTCGGTGAAGGTGTAGGCCCCTTCGCCCTGGCTGGTGCTGCCCGGCTGGGCCTGCTGGGAGGCCGCACTGGCCGCCGTGCTGCTGCCGCTGCCGGCACTCTGGGCCGCGCCGCAGCCCGTGAGCAGGGCGGCGGAAAGAGCCGCGGCCAGCACAGCCGCGCCGATCTGTCTGCCTGTTTTCATGTTTAAATTCTCCTTTGTGCGTGGCAAAAAGCTTAGGGCAATGCCGCATAATTCCGGGTGGTGGAGCACGCCGGAAAAATTTTTGTGAGATGAACCCAAAAGCGCAGCCAATCCTTGGTGGATTGGCGAGCATTTGGGGAAAATATCACGGAAATTTTCGGCGTGATACGCCGCCTGAGGCGTCAGCCATGAATTGTGCGGTATTGCTTTTAGCCAAAAATCTCGCGGGCCACGTCCGCCGAGCATTTGGCATCCTTCACGTAGTAATCCGCGCCGATCATTTTGGCGTAGTCCGGCGTGAGCACCGCGCCGCCCACCATGATCTTGCAGTCCACACCGGCCGCGCGCAGCGCCTCGATGGTCTGCTGCATGGCGGGCAGGGTGGTGGTCATCAGGGCGCTCAGGCCCACCAGCTTTGCGCCGTGACGGCTGGCCGCCTCCACCACCGTTTCCGGCGGCACATCCCGGCCCAGGTCGATCACCCGGTAGCCGTAGTTTTCCAGAATCACCTTTACGATGTTCTTGCCGATGTCGTGGATGTCGCCCTTCACGGTGGCCACCACGATGGGGCCCTTCTTCTCGCCGGAAACGCCCTGCTTTTCGATGGCGGTCTTCACCTCGTCGAAGGCTGCCTGGGCCGCTGCCGCGCTCTGCAGCAGCTGGGGCAGGAAGCAGGTGCCCTTTTCAAAGGAGTCGCCCACCTGGTCCAGCGCCGGGATCAGCACCCCGTTCACCAGCTCCTGGGGGTCGGTGGTCTCCAGCGCCAGCCGGGCCGCCTCGCCCGCCTGGGCCTTCAGGCCCAGAATCACCGCGTCCTTCAGATCCACCGGCGCGCCGGGCTGGGCCGCAGTCTGCACCGGGGCGGCGGTCTGACCGCCGTAGGCCGCGATGTACTCCGCCGCGCCCTCGTCCTGGGCGGTGAACACCCGGAAGGAGCGCACCGCTGCCATCATGGAGGGCTCGTTGGGGTTCATGATGGGCAGGTCCAGCCCATGGGCCAGGGCCATGCCCAGGAATGCCGTGTTCAGCTGAGGCCGCATCGGCAGGCCGAAGGACACGTTGGAAACGCCCAGTACGGTCTTCAGGCCCAGCTCTTCCTTAACGGTGCGCACCGCCCGCAGGGTGTCCCACACATCCTGCTGCTGGGCGCTGGCGGTCAGAGTCAGGCAGTCGACGTACACATCCTCCTTGGGGATGCCCGCCTCCAGCGCCGCGTCCAGAATGCGGCGGGCCATCTCCACCCGGTCCTCCGCTTTGGCGGGGATGCCGCTGTCGTTGAGGGTCAGGCCAACCACCGCCGCGCCGTACTTTTTGCACAGGGGCAGCACCGCCGCCAGCACCGCGGGCTCGGCGTTCACCGAGTTCACGATGGGCTTGCCGTTGTAGACCCGCAGGCCCGCCTCCAGCACATCAGGACGGGTGGAGTCCAGCTGCAGGGGCAGCTCAGTCACGCCCTGAATGGCGGTCACCGCCCGGCGCATCATCTCCGCCTCGTCGATCTCGGGCAGACCCACGTTCACATCCAGAATCTGCGCGCCCGCCTGGGCCTGCTCCACCGCCTGGCCCAGCAGGTAATCCATGTCACCGGCCCGCAGAGCTTCCTTCATCTTCTTTTTACCGGTGGGGTTGATGCGCTCGCCGATCACGGTGCCGGGGCGCACCTTCACCGCCTGCATGGCCGAGCAGACCCAGCTTTCCGGCTGGTAAGCCGCCCGTTTGGGTGCACAGCCCGCGAAGCATTCCGCCAGCTCCTTCAAATAGGCCGGGCTGGTGCCGCAGCAGCCGCCCACCGCGGCCACGCCAAGGCGCTTGTACCGGTCCATCTGGTCCCGGAAATCCGTCGGGTGCAGGTCGTACAGGCCGGTGGCCGGGTCGGGCAGGCCCGCGTTGGGCTTTGCAAACACCGGCAGACGGCAGGCGGCGCAGAGCCGCTCCACCAGAGGCATGATCTCGGCGGGGCCCAGCGAGCAGTTGATGCCTACCGCGTCCGCACCCAGGCCCTGGGCGGTCACCGCGAAGCTTTCCACCTGACATCCGGTGAAGGTCCGGCCGGTGGACTCAAAGGTCATGGAGGCCATCACCGGCAGATTGCAGGTTTCTTTTGCGGCCAGGATACCCGCCTTCACCTCCAGCAGATCGGTCATGGTCTCGAAGTACACCGCGTCCGCACCGGCGGCAGCGCCCGCCGCCACCACCTCCTTGAACAGGTCACAGGCCTGCTCAAAGGGCAGCGTGCCCATGGGCTGGAGCATCTCGCCCAGAGGGCCGATATCCAGCAGGATCTTCGCATCGGTGCCCTCGGCGGCTTTTTTCGCGCACTGCACCGCAGCGGTGACCACCTGGGCCACCGTGTAGCCGCAGCCCGCCAGCTTTTTGCCGTTGGCGCCGAAGGTATTGGTGCTGATATAGTTGGAGCCAGCCTCCAGATAGGCCTTATGGATGCCGGTCACCACCTCCGGATGGGTCACGCTCCACACATCCGGAATCTCGCCGGGAACCAGACCCGCCTGCTGCAGCATGGTTCCCATGGCCCCGTCCAGAATCCAGACACGGCTCTCGTCAAACAATCTATTGGGCACAGGGTTTGCCCTCCTTTCGTTTTGTACAGATCTCCCGCAAGGCGCAGGTGGCGCAGCCCGCCAGCTTTCCCTTTACCGGGTGGTCCGCCGCGCCGCACAGGGCGGTGATGCTTTTGCCCGGGGTGAGCACACAGCTGGCAGTGGAGCAGATGCCCGCCTGACGGCCCGCGTCCAGCCACTGCACAAAGGCAGGCTGCACCGTGATGGGCCAGTCGCCGTAGCCGGGGGAAAACCGCCCGGTCAGGTAGCGTCCCTCAGACTCCAGCAGCGCCCGCTGCTCCGCCTCCAGGGCATCGGCCAGCTGCTCCACCAGGGTGCTTGCGGCAGCGTCCAGCACCACGCCGTAGGCCATATCGGTGGCCATGGCCCGGCGCAGGGCGCTGTCCACCCCGGCGCCCAGGGTCACCGCCAGCAAAAGGCCTTCGTCGCATCCCTTCAGATGGGCGGCAATGTCCCGCCCGGCCAGCAGGGGAGAAAGCTTGTCCGCGCTCATGCGGCGCACGGCAGCCCGGGGCGCAGCAGTTCGCCACAGCTCGGCGGCGGCTTTGTCCAGCAGAGCGTCCACCGCCGGAGGGACCTCCTTGCCCGCGCCGCCCAGATACCGCAGCGCCTCGGCCCGGTCCAGCGCCGGGGGCAGCGGCCGGATCACGCCTTGGCCTCCGGCAGCAGGTCCCGGATGCCCTCATACACCCGGCGTGCCACCTCGGGGTTGTTCATGGCGTACAGGTGCACGCCGTCCGCGCCGCCCTCGATCAGATCCCGCAGCTGCTCGATGGCATAGTCGATGCCCGCGTCGAACAGAGCGGCGTCGTCGCCGTCGTACCGGCTGATCATCTTGGTGAACCGGGGCGGCAGGCTGGCGCTGCTCAGGGCCACGGTGCGCTGCACCTGCCGGGCGGACACAATGGGCATGACGCCCGCCTGCACCGGGGCCTGGATGCCTGCCTTGCGCACCAGATTCATAAAGCGGTAGTAGCGGGCGTTGTCGAAGAACAGCTGGGTAACCAGATGCTCCACACCCGCATCCAGCTTGTATTTCAGATTCTCCACATCCTGGCGCAGGGTCTCACTCTCCACATGGCCCTCCGGGTAGCAGGCGCCCGCCAGATAGAAATCCCCCTTGCCCTTTACAAAGGTGGCCAGATCACTGGCATGGAAAAAGTCCTTGCTGCGGGGAGCATCGGGGCAGATGTCGCCCCGCAGGGTGAGCACGTTCTCAATGCCCGCATCCTGCAGCGCCTGCACGGTTTCGGCCACCTGCTCCCGGGTGGAGTTGATGCCGGTCAGATGGGCCAGCGGCTCCACCCCCAGCTTCTGCTTCAGGTGCCGGGCAATCTGCACGGTGGACAGGCCCGCCTTGCCGCCGCCCGCGCCGTAGGTCACGCTGATGTAATCCGGCGAGAGGCCGGCCAGCTTCTCCAGCGTGGGATAGAGACTTTCGGGTGTGGCCCCGTTCTTCTTGGGCGGAAACACCTCGATGGAAAACACACATTCTTTTTGCCGGAACACCTGCGACAGACGCATAGCGCTAGCCCTCCCCTTCTATTTGCTTTGGTTTGGGCAATACCGCACAATTCCAGGTGGTGGAGCGCGTCAGAAATTTTTTGTGATATGAACCCAAAAGCGCAGGCAATCCTTGGTGGATTGGCGAGCATTTTGGGAAAATAGCACGGAAAATTCTGGCGCGACACGCCGCCTGAGCCGTTAGGCGTGAATTGTGCGGTGTTGCCTCTTTATTGCATTAGCAGTAACAATTGTTCTATTATAGCATAGATGCCGGGCTTGAAAAAGTTTTTTCTTTTTGTCTGCAATAATCCGGCCTGCCCAGGCGTATTCCGTGCAGCAGGCGCAACAAACCGCCCCCGCCCGGGCATACTAGGCAGTGCGGCGGCCCGGCGGCCTGCATTGGTTTAACACAAGAAAAAGGAGTTATTTTTATGAAAAAGCTTGCAATCACCCTCACCGCCCTGACCCTGGCCCTGGCTCTGGCCGCCTGCGGTTCCACCGCCGGCAGCTCCTCCAGCACCGCCACCTCCGGCGCGGCTTCCTCCTCCGCTTCTTCCTCCGCTTCCTCCTCCACCTCTTCCGAGAGCAGCTCCACTGCCGCTGTGGACACCAGCGACCTGACGAGCCTGATGGACGCTCTGTTCAGCGGCATCGCCGAGGACCAGATGCCTATGCTCATGCCCCAGGAGGACGGCAGCAAGTACGCCCCCATCACCGAGGAGAACTCCGAGTACAACACCGGCGTTGCCCTGAGTGCTTATAAGGAGGGCATCTGCGCCGAGGCCGCCATCAGCGCCCAGGCCCATTCCGTCTGCCTGCTGAAGGCCAACAGCGCCGACGAGGCCGCTCAGCTGGCCGAGGATGTGGCTGCCAATGCCAACCCCAACAAGTGGATCTGCGTGGGCGCCGAGCGCACCATCGTTGCCTACTCCGGCGATACCGTGCTGCTGGCCATGAGCTTCAACGATCTGGCCCAGACTGTTCTGGACAACTTCACCGCCCAGTTCGGCGCTGAGAACGTGACCGTTGTGAAGGACGAGGCCAGCGCCGACATGGCCATGCCCGAGGGCGACATGACCTCCGACCCGGTGGCCGCTATGCCTGAGGACGCTTCCGGTGCGCTGTAAGCCGGTTGCGATCAGCTGCGCGGCGGCCGCCCTGCTGCTGGCCGCCGCGCTGGCCCTTCCGCTGGCCGCCCAGCGCCGCCAGCCGGACGAAAACGGAATGTATCAGCAGGAGGGCTACTGGGTGCAGTATCTGGGTGAGCGCAACGAAAAGAGCGCCGATTCCTTTGTAAAAAAGATAAACGGCCTGTGCGACACCCTGCTCACCGAAGAGAACAGCGTCTTTTGCGCCATCATTCCCGATAAATCCCATTACCTGCCGGACGAGGGCTGGCCGGTGCTGGACTACGACGCACTGGCCCGACAGGTGCAGGCCGGGCTGGATGACTCCATCACCTGGATCGGCCTTGCGGACCGCCTTACCCTGACGGACTACTATAAAACCGACGCCCACTGGCGACAGGAAACGCTGCAGCCGGTGGTGGACGCACTGGGCGAGGCCATGGGCTTTTCCCAGGACCTGTCCGGCTGGGAGGAGAATGTGTTCGAGGGCTTTGTGGGCAGCTACGGCAAGTACATCTCCGATCAGGCCGAGCCGGAAACGCTGGTCTGGCTGACCAGCCCGGCCACCGAGGCCGCCCGGGTGGACAACTTCCAGTACCCGGACGCCACCGCGGTTTACGATGTCTCCAAGCTCAGCGGTGCGGGCAGCTACGATGTGTTTCTGAATGGGGCCACCCCCTTGCAGACCATCGAAAACCCGAATGCCGCCACCGACCGGGAGCTGGTGATTTTTCGGGATTCCTTCGCCAGCAGTCTGGCCCCGCTTTTATGCGAACAGTACCGCACCATCACCCTGATCGACCTGCGCTACATGGTCAGTGGTCTGGTGCCCCAATACGTGACCTTCACCGACCAGGACGTGCTGTTTCTGTTCAGCAGCTGGGTGGTGAACGAGAGCGCCATGCTGCGCTGAAACAAGGCCGCTTTTCCGCCCCGGGAAGCCTCGGAACGGAAGGCGGCCTTTTTGTGCGCCCGGTTTGCAAAAGCGGGTGGAGTATGGTAGGATATTTGCAAGAGAATTTTCGCCCGGAAAGGGGGCTTTTAGACATGAAGATCATGGAATCCGCCGAGGATTATCTGGAGACCATCCTGGTGCTTCTGCACCGGAAGGGCCACGTGCGCTCCATCGACATCGCCAACGAGATGTCCTATTCCAAGCCCAGCGTTTCCACCGCCATGAAAAAGCTGCGGGAAAACGGCTACATCCATGTGGACGAGATCGGCCTGATCACCTTGACCGACGAGGGCCGCGCCATCGCCGAGAGCGTGTACGAGCGGCACACCCTGCTCAGCCAGGTGCTCATCGACCTGGGTGTTCCCGAGGACATTGCCCGCGAGGACGCCTGCCGTCTGGAGCACGACCTGCATCCGGTCAGTTTTGAGCGGATCAAGGAATGCTATCATCGCCACAAAAAGGAGGCCTGAACAGGACCATGCCGCGGGCAGCCCATCACTCACCGGGCTGCCCGCCTTCTGCTTTAATATAAACCAAACAGATACGAGGTGTTGTTTGCATGAATTACGAAGAAATCCGTGCCCAGAGCGCACAGGCCGTGCGGGAGCTGCTGGCCGCCGCCAATCTGCGGCCGGGCAGCATTCTGGTGGTGGGCTGTTCCTCCAGCGAGATCGTGGGCAGTCAGATCGGTCACGGCTCCAGTCTGGAGGCCGCACAGGCCGTGTATGAGGGCATTGCCCCGGTGCTGCGCGAGGCCGGGGTCTTCCTGGCCGCTCAGTGCTGCGAGCATCTGAACCGGGCCATCATTCTGGAGGAGGAGGCCCTGCCCGCCGGGGCTGAACCGGTGAATGTGATTCCCCAGCCCAAGGCGGGCGGCAGCTTTGCCACCACCTGCTGGCAGCGGTTTGCCCATCCGGTGGCGCTGGAGACCATCCGGGCGGATGCGGGCATGGACATCGGCGACACCCTGATCGGCATGCATCTGAAGGCAGTGGCCGTGCCGGTGCGTCTGAGCCTGCGCCGCATCGGCGAGGCCAATCTGGTGTGCGCCCGCACCCGCCCCAAATACATCGGCGGCAGCCGGGCTGCCTACGCCGAAGCGTAAAGGAGGCCGCCGCAATGAACGAACTGCATGAACAGCTGGCCCAGCGCACCGCCCAGGTGCGCCGCCGCATGGAGGAAGCCTGCCGCGCCGCCGGGCGTGCGCCCGAATCGGTGCAGCTGTGCGCCGCCAGCAAGACCCAGACCGCCGACACCGTGCACGCCGCCTGGGACGCAGGCATCGATGTATTCGGCGAAAACCGGGTGCAGGAGCTGGTGGAAAAGCGGGCCGCCGGGGCCTACGGCTCCACCCCGCTGCATTTCATCGGCCATCTGCAAACCAACAAGGTGCGCCAGGTGGTGGGCGCGGCAGACCTGATCGAGTCGGTGGATTCCGAGCATCTGCTGCTGGCCGTCCAGAAGGAGGCCGCCCGCCAGGGCATCGTGCAGCCGGTGCTGCTGCAGGTGAACATCGGCGCTGAGGCCAGCAAGGGCGGCGTTGCCCCCGAGGGGCTGACCGCACTTTTAAACCAGGCGGACGGAATGGAGAACCTTCTGGTCAAGGGCCTGATGTGCATTCCCCCGAAGGAGACCGACCCCGCCGCCCAGCGCCGCTGGTTCGCCGCCATGCGTGCCCTCTTCGACGAGGCCGCCGCCCGCAGCTGGACCCGCACCCGCATGGAGATTCTGTCCATGGGCATGAGCGGCGATTTTGAGGCCGCCATTCAGGAGGGCGCCACCCTGGTTCGGGTGGGCACTGCCATCTTCGGACCCAGAGCCTACCCCCTGCCCGCCGAGCCCTGAGCCCCTGTATCTTCTGCCCAAAACAACTTGCTGCCCCGGCCATCCGCCGGGGCTTTTTTGCGCCCGTCTCCCCCGCTGCAATCTGGCAATATACCACAATAAAGTGGTAGCAAAACGCACTGTTCTTCCGCTTTTTCCACAAAACAGGGGCAATTTTCTGCATCTTTTCACCAAGCTTTTTGCCATGGATTTGCCCCCACCGCACACAATTGCCGAACCTTGCCCCAAACCCTTGCAATGCAGCCAAAGCGTTGTATACTTTTATTTATATTGCAAAATCGTTCTGTCCTTTTGAACAAAGGCGTTTGGGAGCGATGGGAAAGGCGGTCGTTTTGGATGAAACAGTTTAAGGTGCCGCGCAGGCTGAGGAACCTGCTGCTGGTGCTGGCGGGCAACGCCCTTTATGCCCTGGCGGTGGACATGTTCGTGCTTCCCTGCGGGCTGATTACCGGCGGTACCACCGGCCTGGCCCTGATTGGCCAGCACTGGCTGGGCATCTCCATCTCCACCTTCGTGATGATCTCCAACGTAATCATGTTCATTCTGGGCGCGGCGGTCATGGGCCGCTGGTTTGCCTTCAACACGGCGGTGTCCACCTTCTGCTACCCCATTTTCCTGGAGCTGTTCAGCTGGATTCCCGGCATTGGCGACATGACCCGCGACCCCATGCTGGCCACCGTGTTCGCCGGTGTGATGATCGGCGCGGCCATCGGCCTGGTGATCGGCGCGGGCGCTTCCAGCGGCGGTATGGACATTCCACCCATTGTGGCCAACAAGTTCTGGGGTGTGCCCATCTCGGTGGTCATGTACGGGCTGGACTTTGCCATCCTCATCGGGCAGATGTTCTTCGCCGAGAACCGGGAGCAGATTCTCTACGGCATCCTGCTGGTGCTGCTCTACACCATCGTGCTGGACAAGGTGGTGCTGATGGGCCACTCCAAGATTCAGGTGAAGATCCTCAGCGAAAAGAGCGACGAGATCCGCCAGCTGATTCTGAAGGTTCTGGACCGGGGCTGCACCCTGCTGCACGCCCAGACCGGCTACGCCCGCAACGAGTGGGACATGGTGCTTACCGTCATCACCAACCGGGAGCTGGCCAAGCTGAACCACCTGGTGCAGGAGGTGGACCCCCAGGCCTTCATCATCATCGACTCGGTGAATGAGGTGCACGGCCGCGGCTTCACCCTGCGCAAACAATACAAGTAAATCTTTGCTTTCTGATGCGTCTCATCTGAGACGCATCTTTTTTTGCTCTTTTGAGGGCATGCCTTCAGTTTTTTGCATTTTTTTGCTTGTTATCTTGACATTTTGCTTCGGGTGTGGTAAAAAGAATCAGGCATTTGTTAGTCAGAGCTAACTAAATGCAGTTTAAACTAACCAATTACAGTCGCGGCTAACCGCCGCGTGACCACTATCACCAGGAGGACACACTGCCTTGATGATTAACAAACGGCTGATCGGGATGGTCAGCGATTCCAAACAGCACATTGCAAAAAACGTGGCGTTCCAGTGGGCGGCGCTGGCGGCGAACATCGCCATGCTGCTCACCATCGCCCGGTATCTTTCCCGGCTGATGGCCGGGCAGCCCGCCTCGCTGGCGGCCACCCTGCTGGTGGCGGCTGCCGCCGCGGCGGTCCGCTTTGTCTGCGCAAGGCAGGCGGCGGTCTGCTCCTACCGGGCCAGCCGCAGCGCCAAGCAGGCGCTGCGCCGCACCATTCTGGAAAAGCTTTTGCGGCTGGGGCCGGGCTATTCCAGCCGGGTCTCCACCTCCGAGGTGGTACAGGTGACGGTGGAGGGCGCCGAGCAGCTGGAAAGCTACTTCGGCGCGTATCTGCCCCAGTTCTTCTACAGCCTGCTGGCCCCGCTGACCCTGTTCTGCGTGCTGGCCCCCATCAGCCTTTCGGCGGCGGTGGTGCTGCTGATCTGCGTGCCGCTGATCCCGGTTTCCATCGCGCTGGTGCAGACCTTCGCCAAAAAGCTGCTGGCCCGCTACTGGGGCCAGTACACCGCATTGGGCGACAGCTTTCTGGAAAACCTGCAGGGCCTGACCACCCTGAAAATCTATCAGGCGGACGAGGAACGCCACCGGCGGATGAACGAGGAGGCCGAGCGCTTCCGGCGCATCACCATGAAGGTGCTCACCATGCAGCTGAACTCCATCACCATCATGGATCTGGTGGCCTACGGCGGCGCGGCGCTGGGCATCATCGTGGCCGCCCGGCAGTTCGCCGCCGGGCAGATCGGTCTGTTCGGCTGCTTTGCAATCATCATGCTCTCGGCGGATTTCTTCCTGCCCATGCGTCTGCTGGGCTCCTACTTCCACATTGCCATGAACGGCATGGCCGCCTCCGAGAAGATCTTCAAGCTGCTGGATCTGCCGGAGCCCCAGGCCAAGACCGGCGTGATCGACCCCGCCGACTGCACCCTGCGCTGTGAGGATGTGCGCTTTGCCTACGATGCCGAGCGCCCCATTCTGAAGGGCGTGGATCTGGAGCTGCCCCGCACCGGTCTGGTGGCCCTGGTGGGCGAATCCGGCTGCGGCAAATCCACCCTGGCGGGCCTGCTGGCCGGTCGTCTGGAGGGCTATGCGGGCAGCATCACAGTAGGTGGTCAGCCCCTGAGCGAGATCAGCCTGGAAAGCCGGATGAAGCAGATCACCACCGTGGGCTTTGCCGCCCGGCTGTTCAAGGGCACCGTGGCCGAGAACCTGCGCATGGCGAAGCCCGATGCCAGCGACGAAGCCCTGTGGCAGGCGCTGGAGCAGGTAAAGCTGGCGGATTTCCTGCGCAGCGAACAGGGGCTGGAGACCCCGGTGGCCGAAAAGGGCGCCAACTTCTCCGGCGGTCAGTGCCAGCGGCTTGCCCTGGCCCGTGCCCTTCTGCACGACAGCCCCATCTATCTTCTGGACGAAGCCACCTCCAACATCGACGTGGAGAGTGAAAATCAAATCATGGCCCTGGTGCACCGGCTGGCCGAGACCAAGGCGGTGCTGCTCATCTCCCACCGGCTGGCCAACGTGACCGGCGCGAAACGCATCTACGCGCTGGAGGAGGGCCGGGTGGCAGGCTGCGGCACCCATGCCCAGCTGCTGGCCGCCTGCCCCTGCTATCAGCGGCTGTGGAACAGCCAGCAGGCGCTGGAACACTACACCCCCGACACCCAACAGGAGGCTCTTGCATGAAAAAACGTTCTGATCTGGCGGTAATGCTCCGGCTCGTGGGACTGGTCAAGCCGCTGATGGGCTTCATGGCCCTTGCCATCGCCATGGGCGTGGCGGGCTTTCTGTGCGCCCAGTTCATTCCTATCTTCGGCGGCTTCGCCATTGTGAAGGCACGGGGCGGCGCGGGCTTGCCCGCTCTGGGCGTGCTGTTCGCCTGCATGGGCGTGTTTGCTCTGGCCCGCGGCGTGCTGCGCTACGCCGAGCAGGCCTGCAACCACTACATCGCCTTCAAGCTGCTGGCCCTCATCCGTGACAAGGTCTTCGGTGCGCTGCGCCGCTTGGCCCCCGCCAAGCTGGACGGCCGGGACAAGGGCGACCTGATCGCGGTCATCACCTCGGACATCGAGCTTCTGGAGGTCTTTTACGCCCACACCCTCTCCCCCATTGCCATCGCGGCCATCATGTCGGTGATCATGACCATCTTCATCGGCAGCTACCACTGGCTGCTGGGCCTGATTGCCGCCCTGGGCTTTTTCGCCGTGGGCGTGGTGGTGCCGGTACTGGCCGCCCGCTTCGGCGGCAGCCGGGGTCTGGAATACCGCACCCAGGCCGGCGCGCTGAGCGCCTTTGTGCTGGACAGCCTGCGCGGCCTGGGCGAGCTGCTGCAGTACGACGCGGGCCAGCGCCGTCTGGACGAGCTGGATGCACGCACCGGCAGCCTGCTGGCCACCGAGAAGAAGATGAAAACCGCGCTGGGCACTGCCACCGCCTGCACCGGCGCGCTGATCTGGCTGTTCTCCCTCTCCATGCTGGCGGCGGGCAGCCTGCTATACACCAATGGTCTGATCGGCTTTGACGGGGTGCTGATTCCCCTGATCGCCATTCTCAGCTCCTTCGGGCCGGTGGTGGCGCTGGCCAATCTGGGCAGCACCCTGCAGCAGACCTTCGCCGCCGCCAACCGGGTGCTGGACATTCTGGACGAGGAGCCGGTGGTGGCGGAAAACACCACCGGGCGCACCATTCCCTTCACCGGCGCGGCCTGCGACAATGTGAGCTTCACCTACCAGGCCGAGCCCATTCTGAAAAACGTGAGCCTGACCCTGCCGGAGAACAAAATCATCGGCATCACCGGCCGCAGCGGCAGCGGCAAGTCCACCCTGCTCAAGCTGCTCATGCGCTTCTGGGACGTGGGCAGCGGCCAGGTGGCCATTTCCGGCGAGGATGTGAAAAACATCCGCACCGCGGCATTGCCCGGGCCTTTTTGCACGACGCGCCCCTCATCCTGCTGGATGAGCCCACCAGCAACCTGGACAGCCTGAACGAGGCGGTGATCCTGCAAAGCCTGCACCGCCAGCGCAAGGGCAAGACGGTGGTGCTGGTCAGCCACCGGGCCTCCACCATGCGCATTGCCGACACCACCTACAGCGTGGAGCACGGGCGGCTCAGCTGAACCGCCCCACTCCGGCGCCACACAGAAAGGATTGTTTGTTTATGAAATACCTCTACATTGCATTGGGTCTTGTCTGCCTGGCGCTGGGCGCCGTGGGTGCGGTGCTCCCTCTTCTGCCCGCCACTCCCTTTTTGCTGGGCACCTGCTTCTTCTTCGCCAAGGGCAGCGACCGGCTGAACCGGTGGTTTCTGTCCACCAAGCTGTACCAGAAGAACTTCAAGAGCTTCCGGGAGCAGCGGGCCATGACCTGGCGCACCAAGATCGGTATCATGGTCACCGTGACCCTGACCATGAGCATCGGCTTCATTATGATGCACGAGGTGCTCATCGGCCGCATCGTGCTGGGCTGCGTGTGGCTGTTCCATGTGTACTACTTCATCTTCCGCATCCGCACTCTGGACGCGGAGTAAACAAAAAACGAGTGAGTTCCCGCGGGAACTCACTCGTTTTTCTGTATCCAAAGGCTGCAATCAGCCCAGCTCTTTTTTCACCAGCTCGGCCAGATGGTCGGCGATGGCCTGGATCTCGCTCTCGTCCTGGCCCTCCACCATCACGCGGATCAGCGGCTCGGTGCCGCTCACACGAACCAGTACCCGGCCGGTATCGCCCAGGGCCTCCTTCTGCTGGCGGATGGCCTCCTTGATCACGTCGTTGTTGTAGAATTCCAGCTTGCCCTCGGCGCTCACGGTCACGTTCACCATCACCTGAGGCAGACGGGTCATCACCTTCGCCAGCTCAGACAGGGGCTTTTGGCACCGCTTGAGCAGGCACAGCAGCTGGATGGCGGTGAGCTGACCGTCGCCGGTGGTGGCGAAATCCCGGAAGATGATGTGGCCGCTCTGCTCGCCGCCCAGGGTGTAGCCCTCCAGCTCCATCTCCTCCAGCACGTAGCGGTCGCCCACCTTGGTGGCGGCGAACTTCATGCCGTTGGCCTCGCAGAACCGGGCAAAGCCCAGATTGGTGAGCACGGTGCCCACAATGGTGGACCGGCGCAGCTTGCCCCGCTGCTGCATATCCAGGCCGCAGATGGCCATGATGTAGTCGCCGTCCACCACTTCGCCGGTCTCATCCACAAACAGGCAGCGGTCCGCGTCGCCGTCAAAGGCAACACCCGCGTCCACCTTATGGGTGCGCACGTAGTCCTGCAGCTGCTCCAGATGGGTGGAGCCGCAGCCCTCGTTGATGTTCACGCCGTCCGGCGCGTCGTGCAGGATCACCGCATTGGCGCCCAGCTCCTCGAACAGGGTGCGGGCGGTGGCGCTGGCGGAACCGTTGGCGCAGTCCACCACGATGTTCATCCCCTCCAGCGAGTAGGGGATGGTGCTTTTCAGATGCTCGATGTAATCCCGTGCGCCGGTGGTGCAGTGGCTGATCTGGCCCAGGTTCTCGCCCTTGGCGTAGGTGAAGTCGTTTTTCTCGATCAGCCGCTCGATCTGTTCCTCCAGCTCATCCGGCAGCTTAAAGCCGTCGCCGTTGAAGATCTTGATGCCGTTGAAGGCGTAGGGGTTATGGCTGGCGGAGATCATCACGCCCGCGTCCGCCTTGTACTTGCCCACCAGGTAGGCCACCGCCGGGGTGGAAAGCACGCCCAGGTCGATCACATCCGCACCCACCGAGCACAGGCCCGCGGCCAGTGCAGCGCCCAGCATATCGCTGGAGATGCGGGTGTCCTTTCCCATCACCACCAAAGGACGGCGGCGGCGGCCATAGGCCAGCACGGTAGCGGCGGCACGGCCGATGGCCATTGCCAGCTCACAGGTCATATCCTCGCCGGCAATGCCGCGCACGCCGTCGGTTCCAAACAGTCTGCCCATATTCCAAACACTCCTCTGATTTTCTCAAGTACGGGGTACGATGTGCTGCGCGTCCTTGTAGATATGGCCCGGGGCCACCACGCCCCGCACGCAGCTGGTGGGATAGATCTGGCAGCGGCGGCCCAGCACCGAGCCGGGGCACAGCACACTGTTGCAACCCACCTCGGCCTCGTCGCCCACCAGAGCGCCCAGCTTTTTGCGGCCGGTCACCAGGATCTCGCCCTCCTGGCGGATGCACACCAGGGATTTGTCGCTCTTCAGGTTGCTGGTCACAGCGCCCGCGCCCATGTGGGCCTTGTAGCCCAGAATGGAATCGCCCACATAATTGAAATGGGGCACCTGCGCGCCGTCGAACAGGATGCAGTTCTTCAGCTCCACGCTGTTGCCCACCACGGCGCCCGCGCCCACCAGAGCGCTGCCCCGGATGAAGGCGCAGTGACGCACCTCGGCCTCCGGGCCGATGATGCAGGGCCCGGCCAGCGATGCACTGGGAGCCACCTTCGCGGTTTTCGCCACCCACACGCCGGGGGCGGGCTGGTCATATTCCTCACTGGGCAGGCTTTTGCCCAGCTGCTCGATAAAGCCCTTCAGTTCGTCCAGCACTTCCCAGGGGCGCTCCTTGCCTTCAAACAGCGGAGCGGCCAGGGTGTGGGAAAGATCGAACAACGCTTCGGTACGGCAGACATCCATACAGCAGATGCTCCTTTCAAAAAATCACTTGAATAAATTATAATCATCGTATTTTTAAAATACAACTTGAAAATATAAAAAACGCGGACGAAAAAACAAATTCAGTGGAAGTTACGAATTTTTCATCAAAGAAGCACCCAAAATTGTCACAAAAATCCTCGAAATTTTAATAATTAGCCTCTTTATTCGCAAAAGAGCCCCATACATCTTACTCAGATGCAGGGGCTCTTTTTGTATGAAATCGGGCCGACCGGCTTATTTCTGCTGTGCCTTGGCTCCGGCGGCCAGCCAGCGCATCCGGCTGAGATAGACCACCAGACTGGCCAGAGGGCCCAGAATATCCGAGATGGGCTCGGCGTAAAAGGCCGCCATACCGCCGAACAGGGCGGGCAAAATGAACAGCGGCACAAAGTAGGCCAGCTTGCGGAAAAAGGAAAGAGGCAGCGAATAGCGCATCATGCCCATGCCGGTGAAGCCGTCGATGATGGTGTACTGCAGCCCCAGCGGAATCACCGCCAGCGTGCAGATGCGGATGGCCCGCACCGCCAGAGGCAGCACCTGGGCATCCTGAGTGAAGATGGAGGCAAAGGCCCCGGGCAGCAGCTGACCCGCCGCGCAGAGCAGCGCCGTATACCCAAGGCTCAACGCCAGGATGAACTTCTGCGCCTGGAGGATGCGGTCCGGCCGGCCCGCGCCGTAGTTGAAGCCCAGAATGGAGCCGGTGCCGCCGGTGATGCCGCCCAGCGGCATGGTGACCACCAGCATGAAGCTCTGGGAGATGGTGGCCGCCGCCACCAGCAGATCGCCCTCGGTGGGGCCGCCGTACTTCTGCAGCAGGGCGTTCAGGGCGATGATCATCACATTATCAAAGGCGATGATGGCAAAGGGGGTGAAGCCGGTGGCCAGCACACGGCCCATCACCCGCAGATCATAGCCGCCGAAGGTGATGTGGATGGGCGGAGTTTTGCTAAACAGAAAACGCAGCACGAACAAACAGCTGCCCAACTGGCTGAGAATGGTGGCCAGCGCCGCGCCGGTCACGCCCATGTCCAGCACAAAGATGAACACCGGGTCCAGCAGAATGTTCAGCACCGCGCCCAGCATCACCGACTGCATGCCTTTTTTGGCAAAGCCCTGACAGATGATAAACTGGTTCATACCGGTGGAAAGCAGAGCGAAGGGAGTGCCCAGCAGATACACGGTATAATACGCCATGGCGTATGGCAGGGTGGAACCGCTTGCGCCAAACAGCAGCAGCGTCTGCTCCCGGGTGGCAAGAGCCAGCGCCATGAGCACCACCGAAAGGCCGCAGAGCATCAGAAAGCAGTTGGCCAGAATCTTCTGGGCGGCTTTCTGATCGCCCGCACCCATGCGGATGCTCATTAAGGGCGAACCGCCCACGCCCACAAGGAAGGCCACCGAGCCGATCATGGTCACAATGGGCCCGCAGACACCCGCGCCCGCCAGAGCCAGCTTGCCCACCTCGGCAATGTTGCCGATGTACATCCGGTCCACCACGCTGTACAATACGCTCACAAACTGCGCCAGCATACTGGGGATGGCAATGCGCAGCACCAGCTGCGGAATGGGGTCCCGCCCCAGATCGTTTTCCAGTTTTGCAGCCTGTTTCGCCATGGATTTTTCCACTCCTGTTTGGTGTGATGGTTTTGCAGCGCAAGCGCCGCCCGGCTATTATAGCATTCCCCAATGGGAAAGTAAAGCGGTCCGCCGCCGGGAAAATCCGGCAGCGGCCCGCTTAGCTTTTTCTCTTCTCAATCACAGGTTTTTCAGGATGGCGTCGCCCATTTCCGAGCAGCTCACCGGGGTGCAGCCCTCGGCCATCATATCGCCGGTGCGCAGGCCCGCGTCCAGCGCCTTATTGACCGCGGCCTCGATGGCAGCGGCCTCCTCGTCCAGATCGAAACTGTATTTCAGCATCATGGCGGCGGAGAGGATGGTGCCGATGGGGTTGGCCTTGTTCTGGCCCGCGATGTCCGGCGCGGAGCCGTGGATGGGCTCATACAGGCCCCGGCTGCCCTCGCCCAGGCTGGAGGAGGGGATCATGCCAATGGAGCCGGTGATCATGCTGGCCTCGTCGGACAGAATGTCGCCGAACATGTTCTCGGTGACCACCACATCAAACTGGCTGGGGTCCTTCACGATCTGCATGGCGGTGTTGTCCACCAGCATGTCGGCATACTCCACATCCGGGTACTCCTCCGCCAGCCGGTGCATCACCTTGCGCCACAGGCGGCTGGTGTCCAGCACGTTGGCCTTGTCCACGCTGGTGACCTTGCTGCGGCGCTTGCGGGCGGTCTCGAAGGCAATGCGGCCGATGCGCTCGATCTCGTGCTCGGCGTAGCTCATCACATCGGTGGCCTTCTGCTCGCCGCCGCATTCCGCGGTGGTGTGGCTGCCGAAGTACACGCCGCCGATCAGCTCCCGCACCACAATGAAGTCGATGCCCTTTTCCACGATCTCCGGCTTCAGGGGGCTGGCAGCCGCCAGCTGGGGCCAGAGCTTGGCCGGGCGGTTGTTGGCATAAAGGCCCATGCCCGCCCGCAGGGCCAGCAGGCCCTTCTCCGGGCGCTTGTCGCCGGGCAGGCCGTCCCACTTGGGGCCGCCCACCGCGCCCAGCAGCACGCTGTCCGCCGCGAGGCACTTGTCCAGCATGGCGGCGGGCAGCGGCTCGCCCCATTTGTCGATGGCGATGCCGCCCATGTCCACATCGGTATAGGTAAAGGTGTGGCCGTATTTTGCAGCCACCGCGTCCAGCACCCGCAGGGCCTGGTCCACAATCTCAGGGCCGATGCCGTCGCCCCGGATCACTGCGATTTGCTTTTCCATGGGAATCTCCCTCTCTTTTCTGTATTTACTGCCTGATGCTGTTCATCAGCCCGCCTGCCTTGATGATCTCCTGAATGAAGGGCGGGAAGGGCTGGGCCTGGAAGGTCTGGCCGGTGGTCTCGTCGGTGATGACGCCGGTGTCGAAATCCACATGGACCTTGTCCCCCGCCCGGATGGCCTCGCTTGCCGCCGGGCATTCCAGAATGGGCAGGCCGATGTTGATGGCGTTGCGGTAGAAGATGCGGGCGAAGGTGGCCGCGATCACGCAGGAGACCCCCGCCGTTTTGATGGCCAGGGGCGCATGCTCCCGGCTGGAGCCGCAGCCGAAGTTGGCGCCGCCCACCATGATATCGCCGGGCTGGACCTTCTTCACAAAATCGGGGTCGATGTCCTCCATGCAGTGAGCCGCCAGCTCCTTTGCGTCGGGGGTGTTCAGGTACCGGGCCGGGATGATCACGTCGGTGTCCACATTGTCCGGATATTTATGTACAAAACCGTTTGCCTGCATTGGTGATTCCGCCTTTCTTATTCCGCAATGGTGCGGGGGTCGGTGATAAAGCCGGTAATAGCACTGGCCGCCGCGGTGGCGGGGCTGGCCAGATAGACCTCGCTCTCCACATGACCCATGCGGCCCACGAAGTTCCGGTTGGTGGTGGAGATGCAGCGCTCGCCCTGGGCCAGAATGCCCATGTAGCCGCCCAGGCAGGGCCCGCAGGTGGGAGTGGAAACCACGCAGCCCGCGTCGATGAAATCGGTGGTCCAGCCCCGCAGGATGCACTCCTTGTAAATGGCCATGGTGGCGGGGATGATGATGGCCCGCACGCCGGGGGCGATGTGCTTGCCCTTCAATACCTTCCAGGCGGCCTCCATATCCTCCAGACGGCCGTTGGTGCAGCTGCCGATGACCACCTGGTCGATCTTCATGTCCTTGCCGTCGGCGGCGGGCTTGGTGTTCTCGGGCAGATGTGGCCAGGCCACGGTGGGCTCCAGCGCGGAGAGGTCGATCTCGATGGTCTGCTCGTATTCCGCGTCCTCGTCCGCCTCGTACACGGTCCAGGGGCGCTGGCTGCGGCCGGTGAGATACTGGGTGGTCACCTCGTCCACCGGGAAGATGCCGTTCTTCGCGCCCGCCTCAATGGCCATGTTGCAGATGCAGAGCCGGTCGTCCATGGTCAAGCTGGCCACACCGGGGCCGGTGAACTCCATGCTCTTGTACAAAGCGCCGTCCACGCCGATCATGCCGATGATGTGCAAAATCAGGTCCTTGCCGCTCACCGGGGGCTGCAGCTGGCCTTTGAGCACAAAACGGATGGCGGCGGGGACTTTAAACCAGCATTTGCCGGTGGCCATGCCCGCGGCCATGTCGGTGCTGCCCACACCGGTGGAGAAGGCGCCCACCGCACCGTAGGTGCAGGTGTGGCTGTCCGCACCGATGATGCAGTCACCGGCGGTCACGATGCCTTTTTCCGGCAGCAGGGCATGCTCGATGCCCATCTGGCCCACATCGTAGAAGTTCAGGATGTCGTATTTGTTGGCAAAGTCCCGGCACTGCTTGGACTGCTGGGCGGCCTTGATGTCCTTGTTGGGCACAAAGTGGTCCAGCACGATGTTGATGCGGGTCTTGTCGAACACGCTGGTGAAGCCCGCCTTGTTGAACTCGTTGATGGCCACCGGGGTGGTGATATCGTTGCCCAGCACCTCGTCCAGCCGGGCGCTGATCAGCTGGCCCGCCTCCACCTTGTCCAGCCCGGCGTGGGCGGCCAGAATCTTCTGCGTCATTGTCATTCCCATGATCGTTTCTTCCCCTTTATTTGTTGTTGGCCGCGCTGACCATTGCCTTGATGCCCGCGCGGATGATGTCGGTGTCGGTTCCGGCGCCCCAGGTCACGGTGCCGTCGCCCCAGCGCAGGCCCACATAGGCCGCCGCCTCACTGGTGGAGCCGTGCTGCAGGCTGTGCTCGGAATAGGTCTCGATGGTGAAATCCTGGCCGGTGGCCGCCTTCAATGCGTTGCACACCGCGTCCAGACGGCCGTTGCCCTGGGCGCTGCTCTCTTTGGTGGAGCCTTCCGGCATGGCGACTGTGATGGCCGCGAAGATGCCGTTTTTCTGAATGAAGTGGGCATCCGGAATGTCCACCGGAGTGCATTTGTTCAAATAGGTATCGTAGAACACCTGGGCCACCTCGTCGGGCGAAAGCTCCTTGTGGGCGTGGTCCGAGATGGATTTGACCGTGTAGCCGAAATGCTCCCGCATCTTGGGGGGCAGATCGTAGCCGAACTTCTGCTGCAGCAAAAATCCGATGCCGCCCTTACCGCTCTGGCTGTTGATGCGGATCACATCGCCGTCATACGTACGGCCGATGTCGGTGGGGTCGATGGGGATGTAAGGCACGTTCCACTGGTGCAGCCCCTTTTCCTTGCGCCAGTTCATGCCCTTGGCGATGGCGTCCTGATGGCTGCCGCTGAAGGCCGCGAACACCAGTGCGCCCGCGTAGGGGGTGCGCTCGTACACATGCATCCGGGTCACACGCTCATACAGCTCCACGATGGAGGGCATATCGCTGAAATCCAGCTTCGGGTCCACGCCATGGGTGTACAGGTTCATGGCCAGGGTGATCAGGTCCACATTGCCGGTGCGCTCACCGTTGCCGAACAGGGTGCCCTCCACCCGGTCCGCGCCGGCCAGCAGGGCCAGCTCGGTGTCGGCCACACCGCAGCCCCGGTCATTGTGGGGGTGCAGGCTGAGCACCACGCTGTCGCGGTATTTCAGGTTGTCGCTCATGTATTCGATCTGGTTGGCGTAGATGTGGCTCATGCTCATGGCCACGGTCACCGGCAGGTTGATGATCATGGGCTTTTCCGGGGTGGGCTGCATGATGTCCAGCACCGCGTTGCAGACCTCCAGCGCATATTCCGGCTCGGTGCCGGTGAAGCTTTCCGGGCTGTATTCAAACCGGAAGTTGCCCGGGTACTCGGCGGCCAGCTGCTTGACCAGGGCCGCGCCGTCGGTGGCGATCTTCTTGATCTCCTCCTTGCTCTTCTTGAACACCTGCTCCCGCTGAGCCACGCTGGTGGAATTGTAGAAATGGATCACTGCGCTGGGCGCGCCCTGCACCGCCTCGAAGGTCTTGCGGATGATGTGGTCCCGGCACTGGGTGAGCACCTGCACGGTCACGTCCTCGGGGATCATGTTCTGCTCGATCAGGGTGCGCAGGAACTCGTACTCGGTCTCGCTGGCGGCGGGGAAGCCCACCTCGATCTCCTTGAAGCCGATCTTCACCAGCAGCTGGAAGAACTCCAGCTTTTCCTCCAGGCTCATGGGCACGATCAGGCTCTGGTTGCCGTCCCGCAGGTCCACGCTGCACCAGGCTGGGGCCTTTTCGATGTGGTCCTTGTGCACCCAGCGGTACTCGGTCTTGGGCGGGTTGTAGTAGCCGATCTGATACTTGCTGACATCCATCATAAAACAATCGCTCCTTATTTTGTTTTGCCTGCGGGGCGGATGCAGACAAAAAGGCCCTCGTCTCTCAAGGGTCTTTGCCCCTGAGAGACGAGGGCCACATCGTTCATGTAAGCTCCCGCGGTACCACTCTCATTGCTGTGTGTCAGCCGCTCTGTACGGTCGGCGGACAATGCCGCGAACCGCGCCCCGGATAACGGTGGGGTTCCGCCCTGACCTACTGACCGCCTTTCACAAAGCAGAGTTCCGCCGGGTGCTCAGGGGCCAGTATACAGATTCCGCGCCGCTGCCTCGCACCGACCGGCAGCTCTCTGAAGGCGTATGGGCTCTGCTTTTTCCCCGTCCACGCATTTGGATTTTTATCTTGGTAGTAGTTTAACGCATTAAATCCAGTTTGTCAACCCTGTTTTTCGCCGCCCAGCATCCATTTTACCAGTTCCACCGCCGGGATCACCGCTGCCGCCAGCGCCAGACTCAGGCCGTACTGGGCCGGACGCAGGGCTGCAAAGCCGAAGGCAGCTGCGGCCGGGGGCCAGAGCAGCACCCCGGTGGTGAGGGCCAGACTACCCGCCAGCGCCGCCCAGAGGTAGGGGTTTTCTCCCTGCTGGGCAAAGATGCTTCCCCGGCGGCTGCGCAGGTTAAAGCTGTGGAACAGCTCGGCCATGCTCATGGTGAGGAAGGCCATGGTCACCCCCAGCTGGCTTTGCGCCACCTGCCAGAGGCCGGTCTCCAGCCGCACCCCCGCAAAGTATGCCCCCAGTGTGAGCGCCGTGACCAGTGCCCCCTGCCACAGCCCATCCACACCCAGCCCCCCGGCGAAGATGCCCTGCCCCCGGGGGCGGGGCGGCCGGTGCATGCTGCCCGGCTCCGCCTGCTCCATGCCCAGCGCCAGCGCGGGGAAGCAATCGGTGATCAGATTGATCCAGAGCAGATGCACCGGCTCCAGCAGGCGAATGCCCAGCAGGGTTGCCAGAAAGATGCTGGCCACCTCGCTCATGTTGGAGGCCAGCAGAAACTGGATGGCCTTGCGAATGTTCTCGTAAATGCGCCGCCCCTCGGCCACCGCTGCGGCGATGGTGGCGAAGTTGTCATCCGCCAGCACCATATCCGCCACGTTCTTGGTCACATCGGTGCCGGTGACGCCCATGCCCACGCCGATGTCCGCCGCCTTCACCGCCGGGGCGTCGTTCACCCCGTCGCCGGTCATGGCGGTCACGCAACCCCGCTGCTGCCAGGCCCGCACAATGCGTGCCTTGTGCTGGGGCTGCACCCGGGCGTACACCGAAAACTCCGGGGCTCTGCGCCGCAGCTCCTCGTCGCTCATGGCGTCCAGCGCCGCGCCGGTGACCACCTGCCCCGCGCTGCTCACCAGCCCCAGCGTGCGGCCGATGGCGGCGGCGGTGTCCGGGTGGTCGCCGGTGATCATCACGGTGCGGATGCCCGCCGACCGACAGACCCGCACCGCCCCCGGCACCTGGGGCCGCACCGGGTCCAGCATGCCCACCAGCCCCAGAAACACCAGCTGATTTTCCGCCGCGGCGGGCGTTAAGGGGGCGGGCAGCTTTTCCCACCGGCGGCAGGCCGCCGCCAACACCCGCAGCGCCTGAGCCGCCATCCGCCGGTTCTCGGCCAGAATGCGGCTGCGGTCCGCCTGGGTCAGGGGTCGGGGCTGGCCGTCCTGCATCCAGTGGGTGCATTTTTGCAGCAGCACATCCGGCGCGCCCTTGGTGTACTGGACGATGCCTCCCCCCTGCTTATGAAAGGTGCTCATGCACTTGCGTTCACTGTCGAAGGGCAGCTCGGCCACCCGGGGCTGAGCCGCCGCCAGCGCCGCCTTGCGCAGTCCCAGGCGGGCGGCGTATTCCACCAGCGCGCATTCGGTGGCCTCGCCCTGCGCCGTGCCGTCCGGCTCCAGCTCCGCGTCGGTGCAGAGGGCCAGGGCGGTGGCCAGCGGCTTCTGCGGACCGTGGCAGCTCTGCACCTCCATCCGGTTCTGGGTGAGGGTGCCGGTCTTATCGGTGCAGATCACCTGAGCACAGCCCAGCGCCTCCACCGCGGTCAACCGCCGGATCACCGCCCCCTGGCGGCTCATGCGGGTCACCCCCACCGAGAGCACGATGGTCACCACCGCCGCCAGACCCTCCGGCACCGCGGCCACCGCCAGACTTACCGCCACCAGAAAAGTGTCCAGCACGGTGGGCAGATCCACACTGCCATTTCGCCACAGACTGAACCCGAACAAAAACACACAGATGGCCAGCACCAGCGCGCTCAGGGCCCGGCTCAGGCCCGCCAGCGTCTGCTGCAGGGGCGTTTTGCCCTGGGCGGTCTCAGCCAGCGCCCCGGCGATGCGGCCCATCTCGGTGTTCATGCCGGTGGCGGTGACCAGCAGCTTGCCCCGGCCATACCGCACTGTGCTGCCCAGATAGGCCATGCACCGACGCTCGGCCAGCGGGGTGTTTGCCGCCGCCGGGCGGGTGTTCTTTTCCACCGGCAGGCTCTCGCCGGTGAGAGCCGCCTCCTCGGTGCGCAGGCTCACGCATTCCAGCAGCCGCCCGTCCGCCGGAACTGCGTCCCCGGCCTCCAGCAATACCACATCCCCCGGCACCAGCTCTTCACTGGCCACCTCCAGCGGACGGCCGCCCCGCAGCACCCGGCTGTGGGCCGCCGTGAGCTTCTGCAGCGCCTGGATGGCCTGCTCGGCCTTGTGCTCCTGATAAACGCCCAACACCCCGTTGATGACCACCACCGCCAGGATGATGAATACATCCGCGAAGCTCTCCCCTGCCACGGCCGCCGCCCCGCCGGACACCGCCGCCGCGGCCAGCAGCACCACGATCATGGGGTCGGCCATCTGCTGCAAAAAACGCTGGAACAGCCCGGCCTGCTTTTGTTCCTTCAGTCGGTTGGGGCCGCACTCGGTCAGGCGGCGGGCGGCCTCTGCTCCGCTCAGCCCCTGACAGCTGCTTTTTGCCCGCCCCAGCGCGGCCTCGGTCTCCAGCTGATACCATTCCATTCCCTCGTCCTCCTTTTTCCGCAACCGGTTCTTTTCAGTGTATGCGGCAGAAAAGCGGGGCATGAATGGGAAAAGCCGCCCGTTTTTGATATATTTCAATCAATTTATACAATTCGTATATCAAATGAACAAAAGAAAACCGCCCCGGCCAGAACCGGGGCGGCGAAATGCAAAGCTTATTTGATGCGCAGGATGCTCTGGATGAGCAGCACGCCCACCAGGATGGGCAGCACAAAGGTCACATAGCCGCGCACCCAATTGGGTACCTTGGGACCAACGCCCTGGTTGGCCTCCTCCTGGTAGTTCTTGAAGCCCCAGCCCACGCGGCTGACGCAGAACAGCAGGTAGACCAGCGAGCCGCCGGGCAACAGGATGTTGCTGACCAGGTAGTCCTCCAGATCCAGCACCGCGGTGCCGGCCTCAAAGGGCACGAAGCCGCTCCACACATTGTAGCCCAGAATGCAGGGCATGGAGATGATGGCCACGATGATGCCGTTCACCAGCGCGGCCTTTTTGCGGCTCCAGCCGGAAAGGTCGATGGTGCAGGCCAGAATGTTCTCGAACACCGCCACGATGGTGGAGAAGGAGGCAAAGCTCATGAACAAAAAGAACAGGGTGCCCCACACACGGCCCGCCGCCATGGAGTTGAACACGTTGGGCAGGGTCATGAAGATCAGCGGAGGGCCGCTGTCCACGGGAACATCGTAGGCAAAGCAGGCCGGGAAGATGATCAGACCGGACACAAAGGCCACGAAGGTGTCCAGAATGGCAATGTTAATGGACTCGCCCAGCAGCCGCCGCTCCCGGCCCAGATAGCTGCCGAAGATCAGCATGGCGCCGATGCCCAGGCTCAACGTAAAGAAGCTCTGGTTCATGGCAGCGGTGATGGTGCCCAGAATACCGGTCTCCTGCACCTTGCTCAGATCCGGCACCAGATAAAAGCGGATGCCCTCGGAGGCACCGGGCAGAAACAGACTGTTCACCGCCAGCACCACCATGATGACCAGCAGGGCCACCATCATCCATTTGGTGATGCGCTCCACGCCCTTCTGCAGGCCGAAGGAGCAGATCACAAAGCCCAGCACCACAATAATGAGCATCCACACGGTCATGGTCACCGGCTGGGTGAGCATACCGGAGAAGGCGCTGTCGATGCCAGCCTTATCCAGCCCGCTCATCTCACCGGTGAGGAACCGGTAGAAGTAATAGAGCATCCAGCCCGCCACGGTGGTGTAAAAGGCCATGAGCACATAGTTGCCCAGCATGGCAAAGATGCCGTGCCAGTGCCACTTGGACCCCTTTGGCTCCAGCTCCTGATAGGCCTTGATGCAGCTTTTGCGGCTGGCCCGGCCGATGGCAAACTCCATGGTCAGCACGGGAATGCCCACCACTGCCAGAAAAAACACATACAGCAGCACAAACAGGCCGCCGCCATTCTGGCCGACCACATAGGGGAAGCGCCACACGTTGCCGATGCCAATGGCGCACCCGGCACTGAGCAGCAGAAAGCCCAGCCGGGAACCGAATTTTTCACGTTGCATAATTCTCTTCCTCTCGCCGTTCGTTGATCCGCACCGGGCGTCGCGCTCCGCAAGCACTTTGCTGCAGTACCTCTTTATTATACATTCACAGTACAGTGACTACAAGCCATAAGCCGCATTTTGTGACTTTTTGTGACAAACAAAAATCGCCGTGCCCGCCCGGGCAAACTGCCCAAGGCAGGCACGGCGCGCGGTTCCTCTCAGCTCAGCTCGAACATGCCGTGATACAGCTGATAATATTCGCCCTTCTGGTCCAGCAGCTCCTGGTGGCTGCCCCGCTCCACGATCTGCCCCTGCTCCAGCACGATGATGGCATCCGCGTTGCGCACGGTGGACAGGCGGTGGGCGATCACAAACACGGTGCGGCCCTCCATCAGCCGGTCCATGCCCTTTTCGATCAGGGCCTCGGTGCGGGTGTCGATGCTGCTGGTAGCTTCATCCAGAATCAGCACCGGCGGGTCCGCGATGGCCGCCCGGGCGATGGCCAGCAGCTGGCGCTGCCCCTGGGAAAGGTTCTTGCCGTCGCCGGTGACCGGGGTGTCGTAGCCCTTGGGCAGGCGGCGGATGAAGGAATGGGCGTTGGCCAGCTTGGCCGCTGCCACCACCTCCTCGTCGGTGGCGTCCAGCTTGCCGAAGCGGATGTTGTCCGCAATGGTGCCGGTGAACAGGTGGGTATCCTGCAGCACCACCGCCAGCGACCGGCGCAGGTCCGGCTTCCGGATGCGGCGCACATCAATGCCGTCGTAGGTGATGCGCCCGTCAGTCACATCGTAGAACCGGTTGATCAGGTTGGTCACGGTGGTCTTGCCCGCGCCAGTGGAGCCCACAAAGGCGATCTTCTGGCCGGGCTTTGCATAGAGGCTGATGTCCTTCAGAATCAGGCGGGAGCTGTCATACCCGAAGCTCACATGCTCAAAGCGCACATCGCCCCGCAGCGGGGTCTGCTGGCCGTTTGCCCGGTCCTTCCAGACCCAGGCGTCCTGGGTGCCGGTCAGCTCCACGCTGCCCTTGTCCACCTCCGGAGCCTCCTCCATGGCGTTGAAGATGCGTTCCGCGCCCGCCAGCGCCGCCAGCAGGAAGTTGGACTGCTGGGTGAACTGGTTGATGGGCATGGCCGCCTGACGCACGAACACCAGATAGCTGGTCAGGCTGCCCACGTCGGTCATGCCGTGAATGGCCATCAGACCGCCCAGCACCGCCACAATGGCATAGTTCACGTAGGAGATGCTCACCACGGTGGGCACCATGGTGGCCGCGTAGCTCTGGGCACTGGTGGCCGCCTGGCGCAGCGCCTCGTTCTGGGCACAAAAGGCCTCCACGTTCTGGCGCTCGTGGTTGAACACCTTGATCACCTTCTGGCCGCTGATCATCTCCTCGATGGTGCCGTTCAGTTTGCCCAGCACCTGCTGCTGGCTCTGGAAATACCGCTTGCTGCGCTGGCCGCTGTAGCGCACGGTGGCGAACATGGCAACGTAGCCCAGCACCACCACCAGCGAGAGCTGCCAGTTCAGCACGAACAGCAACGTCAGGGTGCCCACAATCTGAATAAAGCTCTGGATCACCATGGCGAAGCTGTTGTTCAGCGCGTCGGCGATGGTGTCCACATCGTTGGTGAAGCGGCTCATGATGTCGCCGTGGCTGCGGGTATCGAAGTAGCGCAGCGGCAGGGTCTGCACATGGCCGAACAGGTCCCGCCGGATCTCATACACGATCTTCTGGGCGGCCTTCACCATCAGCTGGGTATAGCCGAAGGCGGACACCACGCCCACCGCGTAGATGGCCGCCACAATGCCCACCGCCGCCAGCAGTCCGTTTGTATTGGCGGGCAGGATGTAGCGGTTCACCAGAGGCTTGAGCATGAAGGTTCCCAGCAGATTGGCGGCGGCGCTCAGGCTCACCAGCACCGCCACCAGCGCCATGATCAGCTTATGGTGACCCATGTAGGCCAGCAGCACCTTCAGGGTGTGGCCCAGGTCGTTGGGCCGTCGGGCCGTAAACTGCCGTCTGCTCATTCTTCGCCGCCTCCTTTCATCTGGGATTCATAGATTTCCCGGTAGATGGCGTTTTCCGCCAGCAGCTGGGCGTGGGTGCCGATGCCGTTCACCCGGCCATCCTCCAGCACCAGAATCTGGTCCGCCTCCATCACCGAGGTCACCCGCTGGGCAATGATGATCTTGGTGGTATCCTTCAGCGCCGTCAGGCCCGCCCGGATGCGGGCCTCGGTGGCGGTGTCCACTGCGCTGGTGGAATCATCGAAGATCAGCACCTTGGGCCGCTTGAGCAGGGTGCGGGCAATGCAGAGGCGCTGCTTCTGGCCGCCGGACACGTTCACGCCGCCCTGACCCAGCTCGGTGTCCAACCCTTTGGGCATCCGGCTCAAAAATTCATCGGCGCAGGCGGTGCGGCAGGCCCAGTCCAGCTCTTCGTCGCTGGCCTGCTCGTTGCCCCAAAGCAGGTTTTCCCGGATGGTGCCGCTGAACAGCACGTTCTTCTGCAGCACGATGCCCACCGCATCCCGCAAGGCCTCCAGCCGGTACTCCCGCACATCCCGGCCGCCCACCTTCACGCAGCCGCCGGTCACATCATACAGGCGGGGGATCAGCTGCACCAGCGAGGTCTTGGCCGAGCCGGTGCCGCCCAGAATGCCCAGTGTCTGCCCCGCCGGGATGCGCAGACAGATGTCCTCCAGCACATTTTCCCGGGCTGTGGCGCTGTATTTAAAGTCCACATGGCAGAATTCCACGCTGCCGTCCGCGATTTCCTCCCGCTCCTCAGCCCCGTCGGTCAGGCTGGGGGAATGGTCCAGCACCTCCATCACACGGGCCGCGCTGGCCAGCGAACGGGTGAGCATCAGAAACACGTTGGAGATCATCATCAGCGAGTTCATGATCTGCAGCACATAACTCAGAAAGCCGGTGAGTTTGCCCACCTGCATACTACCCACAATGACCATGTTACCGCCGAACCAGAGCAGCAGCGTCACCGCCGCATACATGGTGAACTGGAATGCGGGCAGGTTCATCACCGCATAATGGAAGGTGCGCTGGCTGGTCTGCATCAGGCCGCTGTTTACCCGCTCGAACTTCTCCTCCTCATACTCGCCCCGCACGAAGGCCTTCACCGCACGGATGGCGGTCAGGTTTTCCTCCACGATCACGTTCACCCGGTCCACAGCCACCTGCAAACGGCTGTACATGGGCGCCACCTTATACACGATAAAGGCCAGCACCGCCGCCAGCACCGGCACGCAGCACAGGAAGATCAGGCTCAGCCGGGCGTTCATGAAAAAGGCCAGCCCCACGCCCATGATCAACATGGAGGGACCGCGTACCATGGGCCGCAGCCCGCCGCTCACCGCATTCTGCAGCACCGTGATGTCGGTGGTCATTCGGGTGATCAGCGACGAGGTCTCAAACCGATCCAGATCCGAGAAGGAATACTCCTGAATCTTCTCATACTGCTCCCGGCGCAGGATCGCGCCGAAACCGCAGGCCGCCCGGGCCATATAGCGGGCATAGAGCATGCCGGTCACCAGCGAGAGCAGGGCGCACACGCCCATCTGCACGCCCTTCACCAGAATGTAATTCACGTCCCGGTTGGCCACACCCACGTCGATGGTATCGGCCATGATCACCGGAATGAACATTTCCAGGCCGGTTTCCAGCACCACAAACAGCACCGCCAGGATGAACTCTTTTTTATAACGGCCCAGATGCGCGAAAACACGCTTCAGCTGTTCCATACGCAGCTCCTCCTTTTTCAACTTGATTGGGAACAAAACGGCCCCCCGGGCAGATTCCGGTCAGGCCGGAACCGCCCAGGGGGATTTTGTCTTTGGGCGATCAGCCCAGCTTGCTCACATTCATATCGGTGGGTTTGGGGATACCGGGCACCGAGCCGGTGCTGCTGTACTGCCAGATATCGTAGTTGTAATCGAAGGACAGCTCGTCCCGATACTGAGCGATCCAGATGCTGTAGGGCGAGAGGCTGGCCATGTTCAGCTGATTGTAGAACCAGCTGGCGTAGCTGTAAACGCCCGCCTTGTAGCCGGAGTTGCGGATGGTCTCGCAGAAGGCCACCGCATTGGCAGTGCGCTGGGCACGGCTGATGTTGTCGGCCCGGCCGGTGTCGCCTGCCACCTTCTCGGTATCAAAGTAGATGGGGTAGCTGATGTTGTAGCCCTGGCACAGGCTGATCACCATGCTGGCCTCCTCCACGGCTTCGGTCTCATTGATGGCCTGGCTGTAGAAGTACAGACCCACCTTCAGACCCGCCGCGGTGGCGCCCTTAATGTTCTGGCGGAAGGTGGAGTCCTCAACCAGAACGCCGGTGCCGTAGCCACGGTAGCCCACGCGAATGATGGCAAACTCGATGCCGGAGGCCTTTACCTTGTTCCAGTCGATGTTGCCCTGATACTTGGACACATCCACGCCCTTTACCCAGGTGGTACCGCCGCCATTGCCGCTCGAGCTGCCCTCGCTGTTCGAACCACTATTCGAACCGCTGTTGCTCTCTTCCTTGACCAGCGTGCCGTTCTCATCGAACTTGTATGTAGTGCCGGCGATCACCTTGGTGCCGGTCACCTTCTGGTGGGTGCTGGGATCGTAGTAAGCCTGCTTGTCCGAGGTGCTGGGGTACCAGCCGGAATACAGGGTCACGATCACCTTTTCCACCGCCGTCATGGCAAAGCCGTCATGGGCGATGCCCTGCATGGCTCCCTCGTCATAGAAGCGCAGTGTGGGCTCCAGCGACAGGGTGCTCACGCCATCGGCCGCACCGGCTGCCAGCAGGCCACCTCGGGCCCATACGCCCAGATCCAGCCCGAAGATACCGCCCGCCGCAGTCTGCACCGAGGTTGAAGCGGAAGCAGGCACGGAATTGGAGGTGCTGTCCGCCGGGGCCTGGGTAGGCTCCGGAACAGCAGTGGGTTCCGGTGTAGGCACCTCAGTGGGTGCAGGGGTAGGCGTGGGAACCATGCCCGCGTCCAGCGTGGCTTCCACCAGGAACTCGGTGCCATCCTGCGCGGTGGCCGTCTTGCCTACATAGTAAGGACTGATGCTGCCGTCCGCATATTTCAGATATCTGCGGCCGTTCTGATCCACCACATCGGGAATGTAAACCGTGGTCTTACGCTCTTCCGCAGAGGATTCGTTGTAATCGTAGTCGTTGCCGGAGGGGGTGGCTGTGGGGGCCGCAGTGGGCTCAGGCAGAGTGGGGTCCTTGCCGCTTCCGGTGCCGGCACCCGCATGGCTGGCGTTGCCGTTATCCTCCGTGGCCTCGTTGACCTCGCTGGACTGCTTGATCTGGTCCTTGACCGCTTCCACATCAGCCTTGTACTGGACCTTTTCCTTCACCGCCAGGGTCACCGGTTCGGGGGTCACAAAGCCCTCCCGCTCGGTCACCGAGACCGTGTATTCGCCAATGTTCACCTGCTTGATGAGCAGCGTACCGGTCTCCGGGTCCACTGTATAAGTGCTTGCCTTGCCGGATTTCGGGGTCAGCTGTACCTCAAAATCCTGGCCCAGCACCGGCAGACCGCTGTCAGCGTCCATCACGGTAACGCCTACGCTCTGCTGCACGGCAGTGGCCTCGATCTCCAAACGGACCGGGGCCTGGGTGGGCTCCGGCGTTGCGGTTGCCTCCGGCTCGCTCTGGGCTTCACTGGATACCGGCTGCACCACGCTCACCGATACCGACGAGCTGTTGTTGGCCGCATTCACAGCGGTGAAGGCAATGCCAGCGCCGCAGCTCACAGTAACCGCCAGCGCACAGCTCAGCGCAACCAGCGCCTTGCCCAGGGGCATACGGGAAAATTTGCTGCCCGAAAAATAGCGGGAAAGATCCCGTTTGTTCATAGGACGAGCTTCCTTTCTCTTTCTATAATCGATTAACTTTTCCGCTTTGCGGCGAAAAAGGCTGTAATCATGTATAAGTATATCATATTTTCCCCATGGGGAAACAGTCTTTCCGAATTCTTGCTCTTTTTCAGAACTTTGCACGAATCCCATTCCCGCTTCTTGTTATCTTTTTTCTCTTTGCTCTACCAATCACCGTTCTCTTTAACCCTCCACTGGAATTTTTCCCGTTCTTGTTGTAAGATGTAAGGGAAATAAAGGCAATGCCGCCTGCGCTTTGCCGCGTAAGTTCTGCGGCGGTGCTGAACGATCTGCATTTTCCTCATTGAAACAAAGGAGTTTTCCCCATGGATTTTCCCATGCTACCCACCGAATTCCACACCGGTCTGTGCTTCGATGCACACCATATGCTGGGCGCGCACCCGGCCCCGGACCAGGGCCCCGAGGCCTGGTGGTTTCGCATCTGGGCGCCCGGTGCACAGCGGGTCCAGGTCTGCGGCGACTTTAACGGCTGGTCCGGCCAGGACCTGACCCGGGATGCCGCCGGTGTGTGGAGCGGCTATGTGCCAAAAGCACATCAGGGCCAGTTTTATAAATACAACATTCAAAAGCAGGACGGTGGCTGGGCGCTGCACACCGACCCCTACGGCTTTTATACCGAGCTGCGCCCCGGCAGCGCCAGCGTGCTGTGGGGTATGCCCGCCCACAAGTTCAAGGACGAGGCCTGGATTGCCGGCCGCAGTGCCCGCTACGACCAGCCCCTGAACATCTACGAGCTGCACGCAGGCAGCTGGAAGCGCCATCCGGACGGTCGGTGGTACACCTATCGCCAGCTGGCCGGGGCGTTGATCCCCTGGCTGCGGGAGCAGGGGTATAATTTCATCGAGCTGCTGCCGCTGGCGGAGCACCCCTTCGACGGCAGCTGGGGCTACCAGTGCACCGGCTATTTCAGCGTGACCAGCCGCTACGGCACACCGGAGGAATTTGCCGCCTTTGTGGATGCCTGCCACCAGGCTGGCATCGGCGTATTGATGGATTTTGTGCCGGTGCATTTCGCCTGCAACGGAGACGCACTGGCCCGGCTGGACGGCGGGCACCTTTACGAATACGACAGCGATGTGGGCCTGAGTGAGTGGGGCAGCTACAACTTTAACCTGTACCGGGGCGAGGTGCGCAGCTTTTTGAACAGCGCCGCCGCCTTCTGGCTGGAGGCCTACCATTGCGACGGCCTGCGCATGGACGCAGTGAGCCGGGCACTCTACTGGCAGGGCGACGACGCCCGGGGTGTGAACCAGGGCGCGGTAAACTTTTTGCAGACCATGAACCAGGGCCTGCACCAGCGCTTCCCCGGGGTGATCCTGGCTGCGGAGGACAGCACCAACTATCTGAAGGTCACCGCCCCGGTACAGTACGAAGGCCTTGGCTTCGACTACAAATGGGATATGGGCTGGATGAACGACACTCTGCGCTACTTCTCCGCCCCCTTCGACCAGCGCCCCGGCCTCTATCACACCATTACATTCTCCATGGAGTATTTTTACAACGAATTATACCTTTTGGCATTATCTCACGACGAGGTGGTGCACGGCAAACGCACTCTGATTGACAAGATGTGGGGCAGCTACGAGGAGAAATTTGCCCAGGCCCGGCTGCTGCAGTTTTATTTCATGCTGCATCCCGGCAAAAAGCTCAGCTTTATGGGCACCGAGCTGGCCCACTTCCGGGAATGGGACCAGGATCGTGCCATGGACTGGTGTCTGCTGGAATATCCCATGCACCAGGCCTTTCTTCGGCTGGCCAGGGATCTGAACAAGTTGTATCTGCAGGAGCCCGCACTATACAGCGGTGAATACCACAGCGGACGGTTCCAATGGGTCACCTGCGAAGCGGTGGAGGACGGCGTGTTCGCTTTCACCCGCACCAGTGCGGACGGCTCCACCTTCCTGATCGTGCTCAACACCAAGGATAAATCTCACGATCAATACCCGCTGTATTTCGACAATGCCTGCCACGCCCGGCTGGTTCTCTGCACCAATGCCCCGCAGTATGGCGGAGACGGCTGCCCTGCTGCCGAATGCTGGGCAACGCCGGGCGGTGTACTGGGCAAGAGCCACACCCTTCGTCTGGACCTGCCCGCTTTGAGCGGCAGCCTGTACCGGCTGTAAGATACCTGCCGTCAGATTGACAGTATTTCTCTTTCCCGTTACAATGAAGGCAACAGAAATCTTTGGGCAGCCCGGCTGCCCCCATTACAATTTAGGAGGTACGTTTCTATGCTGCGTATCCTGACTGACTCCACCGCTGATTTGCCCGCGGCGCTGGCCCAGCGCATGCAGGTGGAGATCGTCCCCCTGCAGGTAACCTTTGAAAACGGCGACACCTATCGGGATGGACTGGATCTTCCCCCCGAAGAATTCTATCAGCGGCTCAGCGAATGCCACAAGCTGCCCAGCACCAGCCAGCCCAGCCCGGAGGCCTTTGAGAAGGCCTTCAACGACGCCCGGGACGCAGGCGACGAGCTGATTGCCATCCTGCTTTCCGGCAAGATCTCCGGTACCTACCAGTCCGCGCAGATCGCTGCTTCCCTGGTGGATTACGACAAGATCTATCTGATCGACGGTCTCAGCGCCACACTGGGCAACCAGCTGCTGGTTCGTCTTGCGGTGGAGCTGCGGGATGAAGGCCGTTCCGCAGGCGAGATTGTAAGCATTCTGGAAGAGGAAAAACACAAGGTCCGGCTGCTGGCTGTGGTGGATGACCTGAAATATTTCCGCAAGGGCGGGCGGCTTACCGGTGCGGAGGCCTTTGCCGGTGCCGTGCTTGGCATCAAGCCGGTGGTCGGCATGAAGGACGGTCATGTGGCTCTGGTGGGCAAAGCACGCGGTCTGCCCGGTGCTTATGTGGCCCTCTTCAAGCAGCTGGATCAGGACGGCGGTCTGGACCCGGACAAGCGGTATCTGGTGGGCTATACTGCTCATCACCGTGCCATGGAGCCCATTCAGAAATATCTGATCGGCAATCTGCATCTCCCGGCTGCCGAAGTGTTCCACATCGGACCGGTCATCGGCACCCACGCCGGCCCCGGTGCGGCAGGTATCGCCTATTTTGCCAAGGACGAGGATTAACTGTTTTGCAACGCAAAAAGCTCTGTGCTGAAAAATCAGCACAGAGCTTTTTCTATTATGATTCTGCTTTTATTCAGGCTGCAGATCAATACACACAATTTCCGGCGGCGACAGCAGCCGCAGCGGAAGCCGCGTGGTTCCGATGCCGCTGCTCACATAAATCTGAGCGGAATGCTCCGCGTCATCCAGTGCATACAATCCGCGTACAAAGCCACCGGAGCCTGGCGGCAGAATCCGGCGGGCGATCCAGGGGATTCCAACCTGTCCGCCATGGGTATGACCGGACAGCATCAGCGCACGCTCCGGTATGCCCGAAAGCAATTGCGCCGTATATGGCTCATGGGCAACCAGCAAAGGGAATACACCTTCTGCAAAGGCGGGCAATTGACCTCCCAGCTCGCCGGTCAGATAGTCGTCATAACCCAGCAGCTGGAGCTGATACTCCTCCAAAAGCAGGCTTTCATTTTTCAGCACCCGGAAGCCGCAGGATTCCATAAACTTCTGATAGATGCGCGCTGCACCGCCGCCCCAGTCGTGATTGCCCCAAACCGCGTATTTTCCGCCCGGGGCTTCGATATTGCTCAGCTGCTGCCGCAGCAGCTCCAGATCAAGCTGTTCCCGGTCGCGGGCGTAGTTGTCCAGCAGGTCACCTCCGAAAATCACCAGATCCGGTTCCAGCCGATTGATATGGTCTGCCAGCTGTTTTGCGGAATCAACGGATTTGTCTTCCCCAAAATGCGTGTCGGTAAAGAAGACAACACGGCAGTCGGCTGCGATTCCCTGTGCCTGAAAGGAAAGTCTGCGCACTACCAGCAGATTCGGTTCCACGAAACGGGCATACAGCCCTGCCAGCAGAGCGGCAAGCACGATCCAGAACAGCACCCAAATCCAGCGCCGTTTTCTTTTTGTTTGTTTGTATTTCATGGATTTATTTCTCTATATAAAAAGCCCTATGCCGCAGTCCATGCAGCTTTTAAGCCAAAGATGATAGAAAAAATTTATGAGTTTCAAGCCGTTCCAGCAGTGGGACTCCCGCAAAAGTTTGCCTTGCAAAGTTTTGTGGGGATAAGGAGGAATGACGAAATGGTATGAGAAAAGCCCAGCCGAATGGCCGACTTTTTGAATGGAATGAAGTCCATTCTGCCGGGGTGCCCGTCTGCCCCGGCAGCGGGCACCCCGCAAAAGTTTGCCTCGCAAAATTTTGTGGGGTTAAGGAGGAATGACGAAATGGTATGAGAAAAGCCCAGCCATTCGGCTGGGCTTTTTGAATGGAATGGAGTCCATTCCGACGTGGTGACCCGTGGGAGAATCGAACTCCCGTTTGCGGCGTGAGAGGCCGCCGTCTTGACCGCTTGACCAACGGGCCATATGAAAATAAAGAGAAGAGAAAAGCCGGCGCCTACCTATTTTTCCAGGTCGTCTCCAACCAAGTATCTTCGGCACAACAGAGCTTAACTTCTGTGTTCGGAATGGGAACAGGTGGGACCTCTGCGTCATCGGCACCGGCCAT
>NZ_JAGHKE010000141.1:0-3163 GCF_017889395.1 Allofournierella sp.
TCGATGTTGTTGCCCGCCTTCTTGAAGAAGCCGAAGATGCCCTTGGACTCCTCTTCCTCGGCGTCGAAGTTTTTCAGCTCGCCCACCAGGCTGGCCAGGGCTTCGCCCACCTCGCCCAGGTCCTTGGTGCGGACCTTATCCAGAGCGGCTTCGCTGAAGTCGCCCACCTTTTTCTGGGTGGCCGCACCGTACTGCAGCACCATCTGGCTGTTGGTCACGTCGATCTTATTGGCGAATTCCTCCACCATCTTCTGCTCCTCGGGGCTCAGCTTGGCGGCTTCCTCGGCCAGCGGGTCCGGCGCGGGGGCGGGCTCGGGCTTGGCTTCCTCCTTGGGCTGCTCCACCTCCAGCGTAAGGCTGGGCATGGCGGTGGCGTCAAAGCTGTCGAAATTCAGTTCGGGGGTCATCTTGTTGTCGTCCATCTTGATTGCTTCCTTTCTGTTCTGGCAATACCGCATCCTTCACGCCGGTCACGCCGGTCGGCCGGCTGCGGAGTCGCCGTTTAGTCCACAAGGCCCTGGCCCTTCAGCATACCGTTCAGCACTTCCAGATCGGTGCTGATGTCCAGTGCATCCCTTGCGAACAGGCTGTCCAGCTGATTTTCAAAAGCGGTGGCGATGGTCTGGGCGTTCTGGGCAACCTCGGCCCGCACCCCGGCCGCGTTCTCGCCCTGCACGCCCTTCTCTTCCAGCTCGGCGTAAAGGGTGAGGATCTTCACCGCGTCCTGTACATAGTAATTGGCGAACCGCCGCACCTGGGCGGCCTTTTCCGGGTGCTGCTCCACCTCGTTCAGAATGCCGAGGCAGGCCTTTTCCATCCGGTCCATGGCGGCGCTCAGGGGCGCGTCCTCGATGCGCACGTTGAGCTGGTGCAGCTCCTTGCGCTTTGCGTCGATGAGGGCCAGCATCTGGTCGGCATCCTCCTGGCCGGTCATGAAGGGCACCTCCTTGCGGGTGACCACATCCGGGCAGAAACGCCGGGCAGCGACAAAGCCCGCCACCGAAAGCACCGCGACCACCGCCAGCGCCCACAGCTGATAGATGGGCAGCACCAGCGCGCCCACCAGCCAGACAAACCCGGCGAAATACCAGGGCAGCACCGACTTGCGGCGCACCTCGATCCATTTGCTCATACTTGTTACCTCCAACACCGCGCCAAAAGCGTGCTGTATCTTTATTCTTTTATGATACCAACCGGCCCCCGAAAAATCAATGAACAGGGTGTTAAACCTCTTTAGTGAAAGAAAGTATTTTCCGCCCCGTTCACCCGAGAAACGGCCCCAGCGCCGCGCCCCAGGCTGCGGCCAGCCTGTCCGGGCTCCAGGCCGCGTTGGCCGGGCTGGTGCTGGGCAGCTTTACCGCAGGAATGCCGCTCACCGGCTGCAAAAACCGGCCGTACAGCGTGTACGCCGCCGCCCCGTTGCAGAACACCGCCTCGATGGGCGAAGAAGCCAGCACCCGTTTCAGATCCACCGGCACCGGGTCGCGGATGGTGGCATCCTGCGCGCCCTCGATGGTGCAGTGCTCCAGCACATCCCAGAGGGCCAGGCCGTGGGTCAAAATCAGGGCTTTCTTTTCCTCCGCCGTGCCGGGCGTTTCGCACCTGCACAGCCTTGCCAGCAGCGGCCAGAACCGGTTGCGGGGGTGGCCGTAGTAAAAGCCCTCCTCCCAGCTTTTGGGGCTGGGCCAGCTGCCCAGGATCAGCGCCCGGCTGCCGGGGCCATACACCGGTTCAAAGCTCATGGAATTTCCCCCTTACTTCAAAAACAGCGCTTCCACCACCTGGCGCACGCCCTCCTCTTCCACGCCGGGGGCAATGTGCTTGGCGGCGGCTTTGGCCTTCTCCGAGCCGTTGGCCATACAGTAAGAGCAGCCCGCCAGCTGCAGCATGGCCACGTCGTTGTCGTTATCGCCCATGAAGACCAGCTCCTCCGGCTTCCAGCCGGTAATTTCCAGCAGCCGCTCCATGCCCCGGGCCTTGTCCACATCCGCCTGCATCACATCGTAGTAGCCGGGGCGGTAGGGCACGAATTTCAGGCCCAGATAACCGTATTTTTCCTGGAAGTCCTCCACCTGCTCCGGCGGCAGAATGGCAAACGCCCCGAAGGGCATGCTTTCCAGATGGCGGTCCTGGTCCTCGCCGTCCAGCACGTACTCGCCGTGGCCGGTGGCTTTTTTGTAAAACTCCCACATTGCCTTGTATTCCACATAGACATAGTAGTTATCCTCAAAATTGAAGGCCAGCGGATAGTCGAAATCCTCGAAGAAGTCCACCAGGGCGTACATCTCCTCGGCGGTCAGGTCCTGGCTGTAGAGCAGCTTGCCCTGCCGGTCCAGAATCTGGGCGCCGTTGGCGCAGATCATGTAGTCCGGCTTGATGCCACCCAGAATCTGCGGCTCGATGGCAAAGCTGGTGCGCCCGCTGGCGATGACCACCTTCACGCCCTTTTTCTGGGCCGCCTTCACCGCCGCGGCCACCGCCGGGCGGGCGCTGGGCTCGCCGTTGTATAATGTGATACAGCACTTTTGTTGTAAGGGGGATACACACCCATGAAAGGGGAATACAGGGCAGGCCTTGCGGATGGGCTTGCCATCGGCATCGGTTATTTTTCGGTGAGCTTCACCTTCGGCATTCTGGCGGTGAAGGGCGGGCTTGCGGCGCTGACGGCCGGGCTCATCAGCCTGACCAATCTGACCAGTGCCGGGCAGTTCGCCGGGCTCACGGTGATTCTGGCCCACGGCTCGCTGGTGGAGCTGGCCCTCACCCAGCTGGTGATCAATCTGCGCTATGCGCTGATGAGCCTTTCGCTCAGCCAGCGGCTGGGGCCGGAGTTCACCACCCGGCGGCGGATGACCATCGCCTTTGCCAACACGGATGAGATCTTCGCGGTGGCCATGGGGCGCACCTCGCCGCTGACCCCGGCCTACATGTACGGCCTTGCCACCCTGCCCATTCTGGGCTGGACCCTGGGCACCCTGAGCGGCGCGGTGGCCAGCGGCCTTTTGAACGCGGCGGTGCGCAGCGCGCTGGGCGTGGCGCTCTACAGCATGTTCGTGGCCATTGTGGTGCCGCCCATGCGCCAGCTGAAAAGCGTGCGCATCGTGGTGGCGGCGGCGGTCATCGTCAGCTGCCTGATCGCCTGGGTGCCGCTGCTGAAATTCAT
>NZ_JAGHKE010000028.1:0-23192 GCF_017889395.1 Allofournierella sp.
AACCCCAAGGCCATCATGTCCACCCTGCCGGTTTCCCAGCGGCAGATGGTGGAGATCGCCAAGGCGGTTTCCTACAACTCCAAGATCATCGTGTTCGACGAGCCCACCTCTTCGCTGACCGAAACGGAAGTGGAGCATCTGTTCCGCATCATCAACATGCTGCGGGACAAGGGCTGCGGCATCATTTATATCTCCCATAAGATGGAGGAGATCCTGCGCATCAGCGACGACGTGACCATCATGCGGGATGGTCAGTGGGTGGCGACCCGCCCCGCCAAGGAGCTGACCATGGACGAGATCATCCGCCTGATGGTGGGCCGCGAGCTGACCAACCGCTTCCCTGAGAAGACCAACAAGCCCGGCGACGTGATCCTGGATGTGCAGCACATTTCGGGCAAATACACCCGCCTGAAGGACGCCACCTTCCAGCTGCGCAAGGGCGAGATCCTGGGCATCGCCGGTCTGGACGGCTCCGGCCGCACCGAGGTGCTGGAGAACCTGTTCGGCGCCATGACCCGTGAGGGCGGCACCATCACCCTGCACGGCAAGCCCATCCGCAACCGTACCCCCAAGGAGGCCATCAAAAACGGCTTCGCGCTGCTCACCGAGGAGCGGCGGGCCACCGGTATCTTCGGCATCCGGGACATCAAGGAAAACACCGTGATCTCCAGCCTGAAGGATTATCTTGTGGGCGGCTTCTACTTAAACGACAAAAAGATGAAGGACAACACCGACTGGGCCATCCAGGCGATGCACATCAAGACCCCCAGCCAGCACACGCAGATCCGCTCGCTGTCCGGCGGCAACCAGCAGAAGGTCATTCTGGGCCGGTGGCTGCTCACCAAGCCCGAGATCCTGCTGCTGGACGAGCCCACCCGCGGCATCGACGTGGGCGCGAAATACGAGATCTATCAGCTGATCATCGATCTTGCCAACGAGGGCAAGGGCGTTATCATGGTCTCGTCGGAAATGCCCGAACTTCTGGGCGTGTGCGACCGGATTCTGGTCATGTCCGGCGGGCAGGTAGCCGGTGAGGTGGACGCCCGCACCACCACTCAGGAAGAGATCCTGACCCTGGCTGCCAAGTATGTGTAAAGAGGAGGAACCGACCCATGAGTAATTCCACCAAGGAACTTGCGCTGAAAACAAAGTCCATCACCCCCAAGCAGGTGGGCAACGCGCTGTTGAACAACGCCCTCATCATCATCATGCTGCTGGTGGCCGCATACGTGGCCGTGACCCAGCCTTCCTTCCTGGCTCCCAACTCGCTGATCAACCTGCTGTCTCTGACGGCGGCTTATCTGCCCGTTGCGCTGGGCATCGCCGGATGCATCGTGCTCACCGGTACCGACCTGTCCGCCGGCCGTGCGGTAGGCATCACCGCCTGTGTGGCGGCCTCCCTGCTGCAGGCCACCGACGCGGCCAATAAGATGTGGCCCAACATCGGCACCCTGCCCATCCCCCTGGTCATCCTGATCGTTGTGGCCATCGGTGCGGCCATCGGCGCCTTCAACGGCTTCTTCGTGGCCAAGTTCAAGCTGCATCCCTTCATCGTTACCCTGGCTACCCAGCTGATCCTCTACACCATCCTGCTGCTGTACGTCCAGCAGGGCAACAACAAGGGCATGGCCATCTCCGGTCTGTCCGCCGAGTACCGCAACTTCGTTGTGGGCAACCCCCCGCTGCTGAGCTTCGGCAACATCCAGATCCCCAACTACGTGATCTACGCGGTGCTGCTCACCATCCTCATGTGGTTCATCTGGAACAAGACCACCTTCGGTAAGAACATGTTCGCTCTGGGCGCCAACGAAGAGGCTGCCCGCGTTTCCGGCGTAAACGTATTCGCCACCACCATCGCCGTGTTCGCCCTGGCGGGCGCCATGTACGGCTGGGCCGGCTTTGTTGAGTCCGCCCGTATCGCTTCCAACACTGCCAACACCGGCGTGAACTACGAGCTGGACGCCATCGCGGCCTGCGTCATCGGCGGCGTATCCTTCGTAGGCGGCATCGGTAAGATCAGCGGCATCGTGATCGGCGTTATCATGCTGCGCCTGATCTTCGTGGCTCTGCCGCTGGTGGGCATGGACCAGAACCTGCAGTACGCCATCAAGGGCGGCATCATCCTGTTCGCCTGCGCGCTGGATATGCGGAAATATCTGGTCAAGAAATAATCCTTTTGTGCACACACCGCCGGGCCGCTCCGACCCGGCAGGAAAGGGGCGGCTGTCCGGTAAAACGGGCGGCCGCCCTTTTTCCGTTTATAATGGAAGGGCAGCCAGATCCTGCCAAATATGATATACTGTTCTAAGGCGGCACCGCACAATTTCGGGTGACGCCCTGAGCAAGAGAAACAATCTCTGGAGGAAAGAAAATGGACGGATACCGCATCCTTTTGGTGGATGACGAGGAAGAGCTGCGGGCGGGCATCCGCCGCCGCATCGACTGGGCGGCGATGGGCTTTGTGCTGGCCGGGGAGGCCGCCAACGGCCAGGACGCATTGGAGCTGGCCGAGCAGCTGCGGCCGGACGTGGTGCTCACCGACATCAAAATGCCCTTTATGGACGGCCTCACCCTCTGCCGCCGCCTGAAGCAGCAGCTGCCCGCGGTGCGGCTGGTGATCTTTTCCGGCTTCGACGAGTTCGACTATGCCCGGCAGGCCATCGGCATGAATGTGTTTGAATACCTGCTCAAGCCCATCACCTCGGTGGAGCTGAGCGATGTGCTGGTGCGCCTGAAGCGGGATATGGACGAGGAGCGGGTGCGCCGTCAGGACATGGAAAAGCTGCGCCGCAGCTACGAGGAAAACCTGCCGGTGCTGCGCGGGCTGTTCTACACCCGGCTGCTGGGCGGTCAGCTGAAGCCCGGCCAGATCATGGAGCGTGCCGCCCGCTATGAGATCGAGATTTCCGGCAAAAGCTGGGCGGCGGCCCGGGTGCATGTGAGCAATCTGGGCGACGACCCGGACGAGCTGATCCTGCTGTCGCTGCAGAATTTCTTTGTGGAAAATACCGAGCTGCCCGGCTGCCAGCTGCACTGGTGTCTGTACGACGATGACCTGGCGGTGATCGCCGCCTTTGAGGGCGAGGCCGCGGTGTATGACCTGCTGCGGGAGCTGGAGCGGGTGCGCGCTCTGGCCGAGACCCTGCTGGGGCTGCGGCTCACTGTGGGCGTGGGCCTGGCGGTGGAGACGCCGGGCCAGCTGGCCGCGTCGGTTCAGGGGGCCAAAAGCGCGCTGGACTACCGGTCCATTCTGGGGCCGGGGAGAACCCTGTACATCGGGGATCTGGAGCCCCGGGGCGCGGCGGCGCTGCCCTTCGACGCGGCGGCCGAGCGCCAGCTGGTGAATGCGGTGAAGCTGGGTACCCCGGAAAAGGTGCGCCGGTTCACCCAGGGCTGGCTGAGCCAGGCAAAGAGCGACAGCTCCATGAGCCAGATGCAGTGCTTCTTTCTGGAGCTGGTGGTCTGCCTGATGCGGCTGGCCCGGGAGGCGGAGATCCCCCAGGAGGAGGTGTTCGGCCCGGGCTTCACCGGCGCGGTGCGCATCTCGGATTTTAGCGGCCCGGAGCAGCTGGGCAGCTGGGTGGAGGAGCGCTGCCTGCACCTGCAGGAGCTGCTGCGCCGCCAGCGCAGCTACGCCGCTGCCCGCACGGTGGACAAGGCCCGGGAATTCATCGCCGAGAACTTTTCCAACAGCGACCTCTCGGTGGAGATGCTCTGCGATCATCTGCATCTTTCCCCGGCCTATTTCTCCACCATGTTCAAGCGGGAGACCGGCATGAGCTTCACCGCCTATGTGACCAAGGTGCGCATGGAGGCCGCCGCCGAGCGGCTGCGCGCCAGCGAGGAAAAGACCTATCTGATCGCCGAACAGACCGGTTATCTGGACCCGAACTATTTCAGCTACGTGTTCAAGCGGTACTTCGGCACCAGCCCCTCCAAATACCGGGCCGCGGGCCAGCAGGGGCAGTAATTTCAACGAAAAGGGGGGCAGCCTATGCTGCTTCGGGCGCTTCGGGAGCTGCGGGGCCGGTTCTCCCGCTCCTATGAACGAATGAGCATCCAGCGGGTCATCTCGCTCACCTTCACGGCGGTGGCGGTGGCGGGCGCGCTGTTCATCGGTCTTTCCATCACCCTGCGGTATTCGGCGGTGAACCAGAAGATGCAGGCGCAGGCCAGCCAGCAGGTGCTGGCTCAGGTGAACCTCTCGCTGGACAACCACCTGCGCCGGATCATGCGGGTGTCGGACACGGTGTATTACCGGCTTTTGAAAAACGCCGATCTGGCCGAGGGCCTTCCCACCCAGAGCCTGTCGCTGCTGTATGAGGAAAACCGGGACTCGCTGGTTTCCATCGCGGTGTTTGACTCCAAAGGTCAGCTGGTCACGGCGGCCCCGCTTTCCGAGCTGAAGGCCAGTGCCGACCCGGCGGGGCAGGAATGGTTTTCCACCGCTCTGGGCCAGATCGAGAACGTGCACTTTTCCACCCCTCACGTGCAGAATCTGTTCCAGACCGCGGACGGCAGCTACCATTGGGTGATCTCGCTGAGCCGTCAGGTGGAATTGACCCGAGGCGGCGCCAGCGAGAGCGGCGTGCTTCTGGTGGACATGAGCTTTTCCGGGGTGGAGCAGATCTGCCGCAATGCCAGCATCGGTATGGACGGCTACCTTTACATCGTGGACGCAAACGGCGAGCTGATCTACCATCCCCGCCAGCAGCTGATCTACGCGGGCCTTGCCCAGGAGAACAACCTGGAGGCCGCCGCCCTCAGCGACGGCACCCACTGGGAAAACTTTCAGGGGGAGCGGCGGCAGGTGACGGTGAAAACCGTGGGCTATACCGGCTGGAAGCTGGTGGGCGTGGTGCCGGTGCAGGGTCTGGCGGTGACCACCGCCCAGTTCGTGCTGTTTGCGGCTTCTGTGCTGCTCTTTTCCATCTTCCTGTTGGTGTTCGTGAACGGGCGGCTCTCCGCCCACATCGCCGAGCCCATCCGCCGCTTGGAGCAGGCGGTGCGCCAGACCGGCCGGGGCGGCGAGATGCCCCAGGTGCCCGAGGAGGGCTGCTACGAGGTGCGCCGGCTGGAGCACTCCATCCGGTCCATGGTGTCCACCATGCGGCATCTGATGGACGATGTGATCCAGCAGGAGGAGGACAAGCGCCGCAGCGAGCTGGAGGTGCTGCAGTCCCAGATCAACCCCCATTTTCTGTATAACACGCTGGACTCGGTGATCTGGCTCACCGAAAGCGGCCGCTACGAGGATTCCATCCGCATGGTCACGGCGCTGGGGCGGCTGTTCCGCATCTCGCTGAGCCGGGGCAAGCGGGTCATCCCGCTGGACAGCGAGCTGGACCACGCGGGCTACTACATGACCATCCAGCGCATCCGCTACAAGAACAAATTCACCTTTGAAATTATCCGGGAAACCGACACCGCCGGCCTTTACTGCCTGAAGCTGATCATCCAGCCCCTTCTGGAAAACGCCATCTATCACGGCATGGCCGCCGAGGACGACGACGGCCGCATCACCGTGCGCCTGTGGCGGGAAGGGGAGGACATCTACATCGATGTGACCGACAACGGTCTGGGCATGCCGCCGGAGGTGGCGGCCAGCCTGCTGGACGAGAGCCGCCCGTTGCCCGCCAAGGGCTCGGGCATCGGGGTGCGCAACGTGCACCGGCGCATTCAGCTGGCCTACGGGCCCGGGTACGGGCTGGAGTTCCACAGCGAGCCGGATGAGGGCACCACCGCCCGCATCCATCTTCCGGTGCTGACCCAGCCGGAGGAGGGCACAGGGAAGGAGGCAGGGCGATGAAGCAGAAAGGATACCGGGCCTGGCAGATGATCGTGCTGGGCCTGCTGGCCGCTGCCATGGTGGTGAGTCTGATGATCCCCGAATCGCTGCTCAGCCCGCCCGGCCCGGGACGGGTGGAGATCTCCATCCTGCTGCGCCAGGGCGACAGCGGGGTCTTTTCCACCGCCCGGCAGGGCATGGAGCAGGCTGCCGAGGACCTGGGTGCCGAGCTGCGCTTTCTGACGGTAGAGGCAGAGGGCGGCGGCATCAGTCAGGTGGAGCTGCTGCGCCGTCAGGCGGACATGGATGTGGACGCGGCGGTGGTCATCCCGGCGGACTGCGCGGCGCTGGAGCAGCTGCTGGACAGCTGGCAGGGCCTGCCGGTGGTCACGCTGGAATCCCGGGCGGAGGGCGCCCGGGCCTTTGTGGGCACCGACGACGAAGCAGTGGGCCGGATGCTGGCCCGGCAGGTGGCCGCAAGCTGCCCGACCTCCGGCCGGGTGCTGCTGGTCAATGCCTTCCCCGGCTGCGCGGGCCCGGCCCGGCGGCTGGAGAGTGCAAAAGCTGAGCTGGAGGCGGCGGGCTTTGCGCCTGAGGTCTGCGATGAACTCATGGCGGAAGCGCTGGAGGGTGCCGCCGCGGTGCTCTGCTTCGAGCCGGTGCGTCTGGAGCAGGCCGCCGCGCTGGCGGCTCAGCGGGAAGACCGGCCGCTGGTGTACGGGGCGGGGGTATCCGCCTCGGTGGTGGCCTCGCTGGAAAACGGCGGCATTGCGGCGGCGGTCGCCTGGAGCGATTACGCGGCGGGCTACCTGGCGGTGAGCCAGGCGGCGGCAGCTGCCCGGGGCGAACCGGTGGAAAGCCAGACCCTGCCCGTGACCCTGGTGAAGGAAGGAGAAACCTATGACAAGGATCATCAAAAGCTGCTCTACCCGGTTTTTTCGTAAGGCAACACCGCATAATTCACGCCCCGAGGCTCAGGCGGCGTATCGCGCCAAAAATTTCCGCGATATTTTCCAAAAATGCTCGCCAATCCACAAAGGATTGGCTGCGCTTTTTGGTTCATCTCGCAAAAAATTTTTCCGGCACGCTCCACCACCTGGAATTATGCGGTGCTGCCTTAAGGGGCTGAGCCTGCTGCTGGCGGCGGCGCTGCTGGCAGCCTGCGGCAGCACCCGGGCGGCTCAGCCACGTACCCTGCGGGTGGGCGTGGCGGTGTATCTGCAGTCCGACACCTTCATCAGCACACTGGTGAAGGAGCTGGAAAAGCTGGCCCAGGCCCGGGAAAGCACCGAGAACATCAAGATCAATCTGAATGTGGTGGACGGCCGGGGCTCCCAGCTCACCCAGACCGAGCAGATCGACCGGCTCATCGCGCTGGATTACGACGTGCTGTGTGTGAACATCGTGGACCGCACCAGCACCGCCCAGCTGATCGACAAGGCCAAGGAGGCGGACATCCCGGTGATCTTCTTCAACCGGGAGCCGGTGGCCGAGGACCTGCACCGCTGGGAAAAGGTGTATTACGTGGGTGCCAAGGCGGAGGAATCCGGCGTGCTGCAGGGGCAGATCCTGCTGGACCGCTGGCTCAACGGCGACCCGCCGGTGGACAAAAACGGCGACGGGGTGATGCAATATGTGATGCTGGAGGGCGAGCCCGGCCATCAGGATGCCATGCTGCGCACCGAGTACGCGGTGCAGACCCTCACCGGTGCGGGCGTGACGGTGGAGAAGCTGGCGGGCGACACCGCCAACTGGGACCGCAGCCAGGCCTCTGCCCGGATGAGCAGCTGGCTGGAGCAGTTCGGCAGCGCCATCGAGGTGGTGATCTCCAACAACGACGATATGGCCCTGGGGGCCATCGACGCCTGCCAGGACCTGGGCCTGACCGAAGAAGAAATGCCGGTGGTGGTGGGTGTGGACGCCACCGCCCCGGCGCTGGAGGCGGTGCGGGAGGGTACCCTCTGCGGCACGGTGCGCAACGACGCGGCGGGCATCGCCCGGAGCATGCTGGACCTGGCGCTGACGCTGGAAAACGGCGAGGACCCGGCGGCCAGCCTGGAGCTGACCGATGGCCAATACATCTGGCTGCCCTACCAGCGGGTGACCCTGAGGGAGCTGGAGGCAGGCCGTGCCGGGGTTTGAACGATTCGCCCATTCCATGGAATTTTGTATCGATTTTCAAAAAGGATATAGGAATCCAAAAAACAATTCGTTATAATTTAAGCAGGAAAATCTGTTCGTAAAATTGGACAAAGAAAGGACTTTTGTTGCATGAAAATCACAACGAGAGAGTTTGGCACCACCAAAAGCGGTGAGGCGGTGCAGTGTGTTCGCATGGAGCATGACAGCGGCATTGTGGCGGAAGTTCTGAACTACGGCGCGATTCTGCGGGCGGTCTGGGTGCCCACAGCCAACGGCCCGGTTCAGGTTGCCAGAGGCTACGAGACGCTGGAGGAATACGAGGCGGGCGATGCCTATCTGGGCGCCGTGGTGGGCCGCTGCGCCGGGCGCATCGCAAAGGGCCGTTTTGTGCTGAACGGCCGGGAGTACCAGCTGCCCTGCAACCAGAACGGAAACCATCTGCACGGCGGCATCAAGGGCTTTGACCGCTATGTGTGGGATGTGCAGATGCTGCCCAAAAACCGGGGCGTGCGGTTTTTCCGCCGGTCCGAGGATGGCGAAGAGGGCTATCCCGGCGCGGTGGAGGTGAGCGCCACCTATCTGTTTGAGGAGGACGGCGCGCTGACTTTGCGCTTTGACGCACTGGCGCTGGACGATACCATCCTGTCCATGACCCATCACGGCTACTGGAATCTGGAAGGGGAGGGCAGCACCAGCGTGGCCGGTCAGCTGTTCAGCACCCCGGCGGACTGCTTTGCCGAGATCGGCGAGGGTTCCATCCCCACCGGTCAGCTGATCCCCACCGCCGGCACCCCCTTCGACTTCGCCGCCCCTGCGGCTCTGGGCGAGCGCTGGGAGCAGGATCATCCCCAGCTGGCGGCGGCCAGCGGCTTCGACCACACCTTCCTGGTGCCGGGCAAGGGCCTGCGGCCCATGTGCCGTCTGGAGTGCCCCGCCAATGGAATTTCGCTGCAGGTAAGCGCCACCCTGCCGGGCATCCATCTGTACACCGCCAACTTCCTGAAGCCGGTGGCGCGCAGTGCGGCGGCGCTGGAATGCCAGTTCATCCCGGATGCGCCCAACCATTCCCGGTTCCCTTCCATTGAGCTGCCGAAGGGCAAACGCTGGGAACATCAGATCCAATACCGCTTTGCCCCTCTGGCATGAGCGTTACGATTACAGGAGGAGAAACGAAGATGCAGAACATGGAAAAATTTTTGCAGGCAGTAAGCCAGGGCAAGTACGACGAGCGCCTGCGCCGTCTGTACGTATTTCACGATACCGCCGAGGAGCTGGAAGCAGCCCGCGCCAAGGTGAGCCATGTGATCGAGGGCTTTGAAAAGGCCTTCCCCGGCATGGATTGCACCGGCGCCGCGGTGTTCAGCGGCCCCGGCCGCACCGAGATCGGCGGCAACCACACCGACCATCAGCACGGCTGCGTGCTGTGCGGCAGCGTGAACATGGACATTCTGGCCTGCGTGGTGCCCACCAATGACAGCGTGGTGAAGGTGGTCAGCGAGGGCTACCCCGCTCTGACCATCGATCTGAACGATCTGAGCATCCATTCCGAGGAGGTCAACACCTCCGCCGCCCTGATCCGCGGCGTGGCCGCCGGTGTGGCCAGGGAGGGCTTTGCCCTCAAGGGCTTCTGCGCCTATGTGAGCAGCACCGTTCCCGGCGGCTCCGGCCTGTCCTCCTCTGCGGCTTACGAGATTCTGGTGGGCAACGTGTTCAATCGGTTCAGCTGCGACGGCAAGCTGGACGCGGTGAAGCTGGCCCAGATCGGCCAGTACGCCGAGCGGGAGTACTTCGGCAAGCCCTGCGGCCTGATGGACCAGGCAGCCAGCTCCATCGGCGGCGTGGTGGCCATCGATTTCAACGATCCCAGCCAGCCGGTGATCCGCAAGGTGGACTACGACCTGGCCCGCTCCGGCTACCAGCTGTACATCATCGACACCCGCTCCTGCCATGCGGACCTGACCGACGACTACGCGGGCATCACCCAGGAGATGGGTGCCGTGGCCGCCTTCTTCGGCCAGAAGGTCCTGCGTGAGGTGGACGAGGCCGAGTTCTACGCCGCCATTCCCGCAGTGCGCGAGAAGCTGGGCGACCGGGCAGTGCTGCGCGCCATGCACTTCTTCGCCGAGAACAGCCGCGCCCAGGCTCAGGCCAAGGCTCTGGACGAGGGCGACATGGAGGGCTTCCTGGCTCTGGTTCGCGCTTCCGGACGTTCCTCTTCCGAGCTGCTGCAGAACATCTGGTCTGTGGCTGCGCCCGCTCAGCAGGCGGTGACCCTGTCGCTGGCGCTGGCCGAAAAGGCCCTGGGCGGCCGGGGCGCTGTGCGCGTGCACGGCGGCGGCTTCGCGGGCACCATTCAGGCCTTCGTTCCCCAGGATCTGGAGCAGAGCTTTGTGTCTTCTCTGGAAGCCGTTCTGGGCGAGGGCGCATGCCACGCGGTATCGGTGCGGCCGGAGGGCGGCTGCATGGTAATGAGCAGCGAGGAGGAATGAGCGAAAATGACAGTGGAACAGGCAATTGCCAGCCTGGTGGAGTATGGGCTGGAAAAACAACTGATCGAGCCTTGTGAGAAGGTATGGGCAACCAACGGGATTCTGGCCGCTCTGCGGCTGGACACCCTGGAGGAGGCCGAGCCGGTGAAGGATGTGCCTCTGGCCCAGATCCTGAACACCCTGCTGGACGACGCGGCCAGCCGCGGCGTGATCGACGGCGAGTCCATCACCCAGCGGGATATTCTGGACACCGCCCTGATGGCGGTGCTCACCCCCCGGCCCAGCCAGGTGATCCGCACCTTTGAGGAGAAGTACGCCGCAAGCCCGGAGCAGGCCACCGACTGGTACTATCGCTTCTCCCAGGACACCAACTACATCCGCACCGACCGGATTGCCAAGGACCTGCACTGGACCACCGACACCGAGTACGGCGCGCTGGACATCACCATCAACCTGTCCAAGCCGGAAAAGGACCCCAAGGCCATCGCGCTGGCAAAGTCCATGCCCCAGAGCGGCTACCCCAAGTGCCAGCTCTGCGTGGAGAACGAGGGCTACGCAGGCCGGATGGACCATCCCGCCCGCGGCAACCACCGGATGATCCCCATGACCGTATGCGGGGAACAGTGGATGCTGCAGTACTCCCCCTATGTGTACTACAACGAGCACTGCATCGCGCTGAACGCGGCCCATGTGCCCATGAAGATCGACCGCAGCTGCTTCGACAAGCTGCTGGACATCGTGACCCGGTTCCCCCACTACTTTGTGGGCTCCAACGCGGACCTGCCCATCGTGGGCGGCTCCATTCTGGCCCACGAGCACTTCCAGGGCGGCCGCTGCCTGTTCCCCATGGAGGCCGCTCCCGTGGAGCAGGAGGTCACCTTTGCCGGCTTTGAGGATGTGAAGACCGGCATCGTGAAGTGGCCCATGTCGGTGCTGCGTCTCACCGGCCCGGACAAGGAGCGCATCGCCCAGCTGGCCGAGAAGATTCTGGCTGCCTGGCGCGGCTACACCGATGAGGCCGCCTTTGTCTTCGCTGAGACCGACGGCGTGCCCCACAACACCATCACTCCCATCGCCCGCCGCCGCGGCGCGGACTACGAGATGGATCTGGTGCTGCGCAACAACATCACCACCGAGAAGTATCCTCTGGGTGTGTACCATCCCCATGCCGAGCTGCATCACATCAAGAAGGAGAACATCGGCCTGATCGAGGTAATGGGCCGCGCCGTGCTGCCCGCCCGCCTGAAGGAGGAGCTGGCTCTGGTGGCAGAGATGCTGGAGAGCGGCGCCGACCTGACCGCCGACGAGCGCACCGCCAAGCACGCTGAGTGGGCCGAGGACATCCGCCGCCGTCATGGCGCCTTCGCCAAGGGCGAGGCCTGGCCGGTGGTGCAGAAGGAGACCGGCATGGTCTTCTCCAAGGTGCTGGAGCACGCAGGCGTTTACAAGCGGGACGAGGAGGGCCGTGCGGCCTTCCTGCGGTTCGTGGCCAGCCTGAGCTGAGTTCCTGAACGCATAACAACGCATAACAAAAAACGCTGTACCCCGGTTTTTGGGGGTACAGCGTTTTTTTTTGTTCTGCTGCGAAGCGTTATTCTTCGGCCTTGCTGCGGTCGATGATCTCCTGCTGCATGGCGCGGGAAACCGCCATCACCGCCCGGAAAAAATCCCCGGTGTAGCCCTGCATGGCCTCGGGGGCGCGGGCTGCGGCCCGGTCGATCACCGCCTGCTCCCGCTCGGGCTGCAGCACCTGCATGCCCCGCTCCAGCTTGTAGCGGGCCACCTGCTCCACGATCTCCATCCGCTGCAAAAACAGCGCGGTGAGCTGGCTGTCCACCTCGTCGATACGACCGCGCAGCTGGTTCAGATCCAGTTGTTCCATGGCGCTTACTCCTTTGCGTTTGCCAGAGCGGTGAGGAAGGCCTCCACCGCCTCGGGCTTGGTGGCCCAGCTGGTCACCAGACGGATCTCGGTGTGGTCCGCGTCCGGCCGGGAGGTGACCTCCCAGTGGAAGTCGTTCTTCAGCTGGTCCAGCACCCGGTTGGGCAGAACGGGGAACTGCTGGTTGGAGGGGCTGTCCGACCCAAAGGCATAGCCCAGGGCGGAAATGCCCTCCTTCAGCTTCATGGCAAGGCCGTTGGCGTGCTCGCCTACCTCAAAATACAGCCCATCGCAGAACAGCTCCTCGAACTGGATGCCCAGCAGCCAGCCCTTGGCCAGCATGCCGCCGTGCTGCTTGATGATGTAGCGGAAATCCGGCTTCAGGGCCGGGTTCAGGATGCACACCGCCTCACCGAACAGTGCGCCGTTCTTGGTGCCGCCGATGTAGAAGGCATCGCACAGACGGCCCAGATCGGTCAGGGAAGCGCCGCCAGCGGCCAGTGCGCTGGAAAGACGGGCGCCGTCCAGATAGAGATACAGGCCCAGCTCGTCGCACACGGCCCGCAGTGCCTCCAGCTCGGCGGTGGTGTACACGCCGCCGGTCTCGGTGGTGTTGCTCACGTAGACCAGCTTGGGCTTCACCATGTGCTCGTCCGGATGGGCGGCCACCGCGGCGCGCACCGCGTCCGGGGTCAGCTTGCCGCCCGGTGCGGCGGGCATGGCGATGCACTTGTGGCCGGTGGCCTCAATGGCGCCGGTCTCGTGCACGCAGATGTGGCCGCTGGCGGCGGCGATGGCCGCCTCGTGGGGCCGCAGGAAGGCGCACAGGCAGGTGGCGTTGGTCTGGGTGCCGCCCACCAGAATGTGCACGTCCGCGTCCGGCCGACCGATAGCGGCGCGGATCAGCTCATGGGCGTGCTTGGAATGAGGGTCGGTGGAGTAGCCGAAGTTGCCCTCCAGGTTGGTGCGGACCATGGCCTCCAGAATGCGGGGGTGAGCGCCCTCGCTGTAATCATTGGTAAAACGATACATCTTTGCAAACCTCGCTTTTACGGCAGCATTGCGCTGCCGCTGGAATGGAATAAACTATCTTTTATCATACCATTTTTTCACAGAATGTCCACTGCATGTCGTTTGTTTTTAAGGCGGCTTTATGGTATACTCTATTTTGTATCAGTATGTTATGCGGCGCGTCGCGCTGCCCAAAGGAGAAACACAATGAAAGCAGTAGTCAAGGTGGGTACCTCCACGCTGGCCCATTCCACCGGCCGGCTGAACATCCGCCACATCGAGGAGCTGTGCAAGGTGCTCAGCGATCTGAAAAACGCCGGGCACGAGATCATCCTGGTGTCCAGCGGAGCCATCGGCATGGGCGTGGGCAAGCTGAGCCTGCCCGACCGCCCGGCGGATATGCCCACCAAGCAGGCCGCGGCCTCGGTGGGCCAGTGCGAGCTGATGTATACCTACGACAAGCTGTTCACCGAATACAACCACACCGTGGGCCAGATCCTCATCACCGGCGAGGATGTGGAGCACCCGGAGCGCAGCGTGAACCTGAAAAACACGCTGAGCCGCCTGCTGGAGCTGGGGGCGCTGCCCATCGTGAACGAGAACGACACCGTGTCCACCACCGAGATCGCCCTGGGCGACAATGACACCCTGGCGGCAATTCTGGCCCGCAGCGTGAAGGCGGACCTGCTGGTGCTGCTCAGCGACATCGACGGCCTGTTCACCGCCGACCCCCACAAGGACCCGAATGCAAAGCTGCTGAGCGTGGTGGAAGAGCTTACCCCCGAGATCGACGCTCTGGGCGGCGGCAAGGGCTCCAGCCTGGGCACCGGCGGCATGACCACCAAGCTGCGGGCGGCGCACATCGCCACCGAGGCCGGAGTGGAAATGGTCATCGCCAACGGCGCGGCCCCGGCGGTGCTGTATGATATCTTTGAGGGCGCCCCGGTGGGCACCCGGTTCCTTGCCCGGAAGGAGGCATAACCAATGACCACGCTGGAGATCGTCCGCGCCGCGCGCGGGGCGAAGAATGCGCTGATGCTGGCTTCGGCCCAGCAGAAGAACCAGGCCCTGCTGGCCATGGCCGACGCGCTGGAGGACCAGTGCGCCGCCATCCTGAAGGCCAACGAGGCGGACCTGGAAAATGCCCGGGGCACCGTGCCGGATGTGATGCTGGACCGGCTGCGCCTCACCGAGGAACGGGTGGCGGGCATGGCCCGGGGCATCCGGGAAGCAGCCGTCCTGCCGGACCCGGTGGGCCGGACGCTCAGCGAGGAAACACGTCCCAATGGTCTGGTGCTGCAAAAGGTCACCGTGCCCATGGGCGTGATCGCCATCATCTACGAAAGCCGGCCCAATGTGACCAGCGATGCAGCGGCCCTGGCCCTGAAAAGCGGCAGCGCCTGCGTGCTTCGGGGCGGCAAGGAGGCCTTCCGGTCCAACAACGCCATTGTGGAGGCGCTGCGGGCGGGCCTGCGGAGTGTGGGGCTGCCCGCCGAGCTGGTGAGTCTGGTGCAGGATACCAGCCGTGCCAGCGCCACCGAGCTGATGAAGGCCTCCGGTCTTGTGGATCTTTTGATCCCCCGGGGCGGCGCGGGCCTGATCCGGGCCTGTGTGGAAAACGCCACCGTGCCCTGCATTCAGACCGGCACCGGTATCTGCCACATCTATGTGGACAAGGCCGCCGACCTGGACATGGCTTTGAATATTGTGGAGAACGCCAAGACCAGCCGCCCCTCGGTGTGCAACGCCGCCGAGGTCTGCCTGGTACACAGGGACATTGCCCCCGCGTTTCTGCCCCGGCTGCGCCAGCGGCTGGTGGACGAGCGGCAGGCAAAGGGCCTGGAGCCGGTGGAGCTTCGGCTGGATAAAGCCGCCGCAGCGCTCATTCCCGGCACCCCGGCGGGCGAGGCGGACTTCGACACCGAGTTCCTGGCCTACACACTGGCGGTGGCAGTGGTGGAGGATGTGCAGGAGGCCATCCGCCACATCGAGGCCCATTCCACCGGCCACAGCGAATCCATCGTGACCGGCGATGAAGCCGCTGCCGCGGCCTTCACTGCAGGGGTGGACAGCGCGGCCGTATATGTGAACGCATCCACCCGCTTCACCGACGGCGGCGAGTTCGGCCTGGGCTGCGAGATGGGCATCTCCACCCAGAAGCTGCACGCCCGCGGTCCCATGGGCCTGGCCGAGCTGGTGAGCTACAAGTACATCATCCGGGGAAACGGGCAGGTTCGCTGACCGCCCGCACCCAAAGGAAGGAGAGCGATTATGGCAAATTCCATTACCAAAGAAGAACACGAGCGCAACAAACGCCGTCGGTTCCGGCAGCTGCTGGGAGCGGGGCTCTGCCTGCTGATTCTGATCGGCGCGTTCAACGTGCTGGCTGCGGCAGTGAGCGGCGTTGCCGCCCTGTTCGACGATACCGACAAAAAGCTGGAATATGAAGCCCGGCTGCAGACCCTTGTGATGTTTGACCCGCTGCCTTTCCCCAGCCTGGACCAGATGGACGATTCCACCGCCGCCCTGGTGAAGGAAAGCGCGATCTGGTCGGCGCTGTACACCGCCCAGCAGAGCAGCACCGGGCTGGACAACTACCAGCGTGACCCGGACACCGATGCCCTCATCATGCCCGCGGTGGATGTGGACGCGGCGATCGCCGCCCTCTACGGCCCGGACTACAAGATCACCCACGGCAGCTTTGACGGCGTGGACATGAGCTACATCTATCTGGAGGAGCAGCAGGGTTACCTGATCCCGGTCACCAGCCAGATGGGTCTGTACACCCCCAAGGTGGAGCAGCTGAAAAAGCAGGACGGCAAGCTGCGGGTCACCGTGGGCTATGTGCCCACCCCGGCGCTGAGCGGCGACTACAGCATGTCCACCCCCAGCGAGCCCACCAAGTATATGGATTATATCTTTGAGAAGAACGGCCGCACCTGGTACCTGACCGCGCTGGAGACCAGCGAGATGAAGCCGGCGGCCAGCAGCACCACCACGGCCTCCCAGCCCACCGAGGATGCGGTGGGGCCGGAGTTTGACCCCACCAGCGCCATTGCCGGCAACGCCGACAGTGCCCTGCTGCAGGGCGGCGACAGCCAGCAGGCGGATTCCGCCGCCACCGACGAGAACGGCGAGACCACCGAAGAGGGCTGAGCCCCCCTCGTTACACCACAAGCAAAAAAGCCCCGCATGGTTTGAGCAAAACCATGCGGGGCTTTTTCTGTGTTGCTGCGTGTGCTTACGGGGTGGGGATGTCGCCCACGCCGGAGAGCACCAGCCGGGGCCGGAAGGGGAACTGTTCCAGATCCTCCCGGCGGGTCACGCCGGAAAGCACCAGCGCGGTGTCCATGCCGGACTCGATGCCCGCGATCATGTCGGTGTCCATCCGGTCACCGATGATCACGGTGTCCTCCGAGTGCACGCCCAGCAGCCGCAGGCCGGTGCGCATCATCAGAGGGTTGGGCTTGCCCACAAAATAGGGGGTCTTGCCGGTGGCGGCCTGAATGGGAGCCACAAGACTGCCGCAGGAGGGGACCACGCCATCCTCGGCCGGGTCCACCAGATCGCTGTTGGTGGCCACCAGCTTGGCACCCCGATTCACAAAATTGATGGCCTTTACAATGTGCTCATAGCCGTAGTTTTGGGTCTCGCCCACGATTACAAATTCCGGGTCCACGGTGTTGATGGTGATGCCCGCGTCATACAAAGCGTTCATCAGTCCGTGGTCGCCGATCACATAGGCGCTGCCGTTAGGCGACTGGCTCTGGATGAAGCTGGCGGTGGCCAGAGCGCTGGTGTAAAAATGGCTCTGATCCACATCCAGGCCCATGCGGGCCAGCTTCTGCTGGTACTCCTTGGGCGAAATATCGCTGGAATTGGTCAGAAACAAAAAGTTCTTGTTCTCCCGGTACAGCCAATCCACGAATTCCTTCACGCCGGGCAAAAGCCGGTTGCCGTGATAGATCACACCGTCCATATCGCAGATAAAGCCTTTTTTGCTGCGCAGCTGTTCCAAAATAACATGCCTCCTCGGTGAAATGCCCGCTCCGGCGGGGAGCAGCAGAGTGCCGGCGGGCGAATTGAACATGATTCGTATCTATTGTACTCTGGAATGTTCCCCGGCGCCAGTGCCAAATCATAAAATGCATAAAATTCGGCAGAAGATACAGAAAATTCACTTCGGAAGGAAAAACAGCAAAAAAACGCCCCGGCTCCCTGTGGGAGTCGGGGCGAAAGCAGGCAGATGCTCAGCGCAGCTCGATGGTGTAATCGAAGCCGTACTCGGCCTTCAGGGCGTCCACCTTGTCCTGGCAGTCCTCGATGAAGGTGGGGGTGTAAACGCTCTTGCCCTCCTTTTTGTAGTCCTCCAGGATCTGGTTCAGCTTGCCCCAGGCCTCGTCCTGACGGGCCTGATCCATATCCTCGGGGAAGGAGATCAAAAATTCACGGTGCTTGGGAATACGAGCTTTCATAGTTCTGGTTCCTCCTGAAATTGGGTTGTTTGGTGGTGTATGTTACACGCCGAACAGCCGTTTGGCGTTTTCGGTGGTAGCGGCGAAGATCACATCCGGTGCAACGCCCCGGACTTCGGCCAGAAATTCGCCGGTGTGGGCGATCAGCCCGGAATCACAGCGCCTGCCCCGGCAGGGCTCCGGCGCCATGTAGGGGCAGTCGGTCTCCAGCAGGATACGCTCCAGAGGCAGCGCGGCCGCGGCCTTCACCGCCCGCTTGGCTCCCTTGAAGGTGAGTGCTCCGCCAAAGCCGATGTACATGCCCTGCTCAGCCAAAATCAGCGCGTCCTCGGCGCTGCCGGAAAAGCAGTGCACCACACCCTTGGGCTTATACTGCTTCAAAAGGGCGTATACGTCCGCGTGAGCCTGCCGGTCGTGCACGATGATGGGCTTGTCCAGCTCCAGTGCCAGCTTCAGATGGGCCTCGAACAGGGCCAGCTGGGCCTCCTTGGGGATGGGCCAGTGGTAGTCCAGCCCGCATTCGCCCACGGCCACCGCCTTGGGATGATCGAAGAGGGGCCGGATGGCCTCCAGCTCCGCCGCCCAGTCGCCGCCGAAGCGGGTGTTGGTGGAGGCATCCTCCTCGATGATGCTTTCCGGGTGGATGCCCAGTGCTGCATAAAGATACGGGTACTGGTCGGCCAGGGCCAGGCAGGCGCGGCTGGTATCGTAATCGGTGCCGCAGTCCACCACGCCCACCACACCCCGGCCGGGCAGCTCGCCCAGCAGGGTGTGGCGATCCTCGTCAAACTGGTGGCTGGTGTAGTGTGCGTGGGTGTCAAAAATGGAGTACATGCGTTTCTCCTCAGTGGATGGCGCTGCCGGGCTTCACGTCGTCCGGGAAGAAGACAACAGAAGCGCCGCCGTCCGGCATGTCGGCTGCCATGACCATGCCCTCGCTCACGTACTTGCCCTTCAGCATGGGCCGGGGAGCCAGGTTCACCACAACGCCCACGTTGCGGCCGATCAGGTCCTCGGGCTTGTACCACTTGGCAATGCCGGAGAGGATGGTGCGCTCCCGCTCGCCGTCGAACAGGCTCAGCTTCAGCAGCTTCTTGCTCTCCTTCAGGTTCTCGCAGGCGATCACCTTGGCCACACGCAGCTCCACCTTGCAGAAGTCGTCGAAGGAGATCTCGGGCAGATGCTCGATGGGCTCGGCAGCCTCGTCCACAGCGGGAGCGGCGGCAGCCTTGGCGGCTTCCTCCTCGGCGGCCTTGCGCTTGGCCTCCTGCTCGGCAGCCAGCTCAGCCAGCTCCTTGGCAGCGTCGATGCGGGGGAACAGGGCCTCGCCCTTGTGTACGGTGTACTCGGTGCGGGCGCCGAAGGTGAGCGCGTCGAAGGTCAGCTCGCTCTCGGAAAGGCCCAGCTGCTCGGCCATCTTGCCGGTGGTGTTGGGCAGGAAGGGGGTGAGCAGGATGGCGCTCATGCGCAGGGACTCGCACAGGTTGTACAGCACCATGGCCAGACGGTCCTTGTTGGCCTCGTCCTTGGCCAGAGCCCAGGGAGCGGTCTCGTCGATGTACTTGTTGGCGCGCTGGATGGCCTTGAAGATCTCCTGAGTAGCCTGGGGAATCAGCAGGTCGTCCATGCAGGCGGTGACCTTGGCGGGCATGGCGTTCACGGTGTCCATCAGGTCCTGGTCGAAGTCGCCGGCCTGACGCTGGGCGGGCAGGGTGCCGCCGAAGTATTTCTCGATCATGGCCACGGTGCGGCTGAGCAGGTTGCCCAGGTCGTTGGCCAGGTCGGAGTTGATGCGGCTGATCAGCGCCTCGTTGGAGAAGATGCCGTCGTTGCCGAAGGGGATCTCACGCAGCAGGAAGTAGCGGATGGCGTCCACGCCGTAGCGCTCGCACAGAACAACCGGGTCCACCACGTTGCCCTTGGACTTGCTCATCTTGCCGCCGTCCAGCAGCAGCCAGCCGTGGCCGAACACGCGGCCGGGCAGGGGCAGGTCCAGCGCCATCAGCATGGCGGGCCACAGGATGGTGTGGAAGCGCAGGATCTCCTTACCCACCATGTGGATGGTGGCGGGCCAGAACTTGTCGTAGTCGGAGTACTTCTCGTTGCCGTAGCCCAGTGCGCTGATGTAGTTGCTCAGCGCGTCCACCCACACGTACATGGTGTGCTTGGTGTCAAAGGGAACGGGGATGCCCCAGGGCACAGTGGTGCGGGAAACGCAGGTGTCCTGCAGGCCCTGGTTGATGAAGGAGATCATCTCGTTTTTCCGGCTCTCGGGCTGGATGAACTGGGGGTTCTCCTCATACAGCTTCAGCAGGCGGTCGGCGTACTTGCTGGTCTTGAAGAAGTAAGCCTCCTCCTCCGCGTCGTATACCTCGCGGCCGCAGTCGGGGCACTTGCCGTCCACCAGCTGGCTGTCGGTCCAGAAGCTCTCGCAGGGCTTGCAGTAGTGGCCCTTGTAGACGCTCTTGTAGATGTCGCCCTGGTCATACAGCTTCTGGAAGATCTTCTGGCAGCTCTCCATGTGGTAGTCGTCGGTGGTGCGGATGAACCGGTCGTAGCTGATGTCCAGCAGCTTCCACAGGTCCTTGACGCCGCCTTTGCCCTCCACGATCTCGTCCACGTACTGCTTGGGGGTCACGCCCTTGGCAGCGGCCTTGTCCTGGATCTTCTGGCCGTGCTCGTCGGTGCCGGTGAGGAACATCACGTCCTTGCCCTGCATCCGCTTGAAGCGGGCCAGCGCGTCGCAGGCCACGGTGGTGTAGCTGTGGCCGATGTGCAGCTTGTCGCTGGGGTAGTAGATGGGGGTGGTAATGTAGTAGGTGTTGTTCTGGCTCATTTTCTTCTATCCTTTCATAACGGGGCCGCGAATGGAACGGTCCCGGAATTTACGGGCAATCCCGCCTGGGGCGGTCTTGTCTTTGGTGTTTAAGGCGATACTGCATAATTCCAGGTGGTGGAGCGCGCCGGAAAATTTTTTGCGGAATGAACCAAAAAGCACAGCCAATCCTTGGTGGATTGGCGAGCATTTTTGGAAAATTCCACGGAAAATTTTGGCGCGATGCGCCGCCTGAGCCCTTGGGCGTGAAGTGTGCGGTGTTGCCTTAAAACCCGATGGGGGTTTTGCCGCAGGCCAGCAGGGTCTCCTCGGCCAGCACCTCGGTGCTGTCGATGAAAAAGCTGTCCAGCCCTTCGTCCCGCTTGATGAGCGAAAGCTCGGTGCAGCCCAGCACCGCCTTTTCGCAGCCGGCGGCCCGCAGCTCGTCGGCAATTTCCATGAAGAGCTTCATGTCGGCCCGCTGGCCCTTTTTGATCTGGTCGTAGATGATGTTCATCAGCTGGGTCTGGCGGGGCAGGGAAGGGATGGCAAAATCGATGCCCTCGGCCCGGCACATTCGCTGGTAGGTGCAGCTGCCCACGGTGCCGCTGGTGGCCAGGATGCCCAGCCGGGTGCAGCCCTGGGCCTTGGCGTGCTGTACGGTCAGGCGCACCATGTTCAGAATGGGCACCGGCAGGCTGCGGGCCAGCCGGTCGTAGAAATAGTGGGCGGTGTTGCAGGGAATGGCCAGGATGGTGGCCCCGTACTTCACCAGCATTTCCGCGTCCCGCTCCATCTGGGCGAAGGGATCGTTCTCGCTTTCGCCCAGAATGTAGGCGGTGCGGTCCGGGGTGGAGGCCCGGCTGGAGATCACAATGTCCAGATGATCCTGATCGCGCTGGGCAGGGGTATGCTCGGTGAGCATCTGGTAAAAGTATACCGTGCTCATGGGGCCGAGCCCACCCAAAATACCCAAAACGGGATGTTCGTTCTGCATGGCCTGGTTCCACGCTCCTTTGCTCAGATTGGCAGGCGGAAAACGACGCCTGCAATTTTCTTATTATAGCACCTTTGCATCCTTAATACAATTACAAGCCGCGCGGCGCGGCAGGGAAAACGACCGGCAAAATGCAACAAAAAACCGCGGGATGCCGGACACGGCACCCCGCGGAAAGTCATTCAGTACATTGGTCTGCCCTCGATTTAGATGGATTTAAAACGCTTCATCAATACGACTTTCTCGTCATACATATCGATTCACGTTCCTTTGCCATATACCGGCAGGCTTTGTCGCTTCACATTGCCTGCATCCCTGGTGGTGGTCTACGGGCAAACATTCAGCACATTGGCGTTATCCTCATTTCGTACGATTTGATGAATTCAAATTTCAAAGCGCCTTGAAATGGTACGCGAAATATTGCTTAGTACATTGGACTCAAAGCCTCTTCTGGTTTGATTCGGATGAAAAGAAACATATCAAAAAAGGATTTCTACCGTTTATTGCTCTGGTTTGCTGGTGATCAAAGCCGTTTACTTGGATGGATTCGGTCGAATGCGTCTTGTGGTTCCGTTACGGTTGTTCGGCTTCCATGGTTTAAAAGAGGTTGCAGACAAGACCTAAACTCAACTTTTATTTCCTTGGTGCGAAGTGATTCAGAACACTCGCATCGCTCTTGCTCCATACCAGGCTGAATACCAATTCCTCACATCAAACGATGCATTTACCGTTTTTGGTATGATCCATCGGGATCAAATCCACTTTCGGTTTTTTTATAAAAAACTGCTTGTGGGCAGGGATGGGATCTACACGCTATTTGAATCTTGTTCCGAAAATCCAAAACCTTTTTGGTGGTCGCCTTCCGGTTTTTTGCTGTGGCGGAAAATTCTTTTTTGAATCATTCACGTTCGATCTGCGGTTTTTTCCGATCCATCGATCCAAGAAATACCGGATCAATTGTTCCTCTGATTCATTTTTGAATCCTGCGTTCCAGCTTGGCCTTTGGCATTCAAGAAATCATCTTGCTGTGAAAAAGTGATTTCGGAGATTCAGCGGCAGGTCCCATCCTGCCAAAACTGAACGGGTTCTTCAATTACCATGATGGTCCTGCGCTCCTTTCTTACCTCGTTGCGGCTCTTCCTGTTATCCTTAACAGGTTGCCTAGAGTTTCTCGACCTTGGTTTTGTGTTCCTTGGTGTGTCTATAATATACCATACAAAAAGCCCCGTGTATATTGACAAGGTGAATATACTTATGATGCATTATTTGTATAATTGTTGTATTGAAAATGGCTGGCGCTTGGTGCTATAATAAAAATGTTGGAGTGTATGGCGGCGCTGGGGCAACCGGGCGCCGCCTTTGTGCTGCCCGCCGCAGCAGGGAAGAGCGGCAGACTTATAATGTATAATATATAAAAGGGCGAGGGGCTGAAAAAAGAAATTTCAAAAAACTTCAAAAAAGTTTTGAAAATGTGTTGACAAACCGCGAGGCCCGGGGTATAATGATGAAGCTGTCAGATGTGGCCCGTTGGTCAAGCGGTCAAGACGGCGGCCTCTCACGCCGCAAACGGGAGTTCGATTCTCCCACGGGTCAC
>NZ_JAGHKE010000142.1:0-2599 GCF_017889395.1 Allofournierella sp.
GGCGCCACTGGTCCCACCGGACCCCAGGGGCCTCAAGGCGCTACCGGCCCCACCGGCCCGGCAGGCCCCAACCTGGTGAGCAAGAACACCCAGGTGAGCGGCTTTTCCAACGGTCAGGTGCTGTATGTGAACGGCAGCGTGGTGGGCGCCAAGACCCTGACGGCGGCGGGCATCGGCGCGGCGGCAGCCAGCCACAGCCACAGCTACGCGGGATCGATCATGGCGGGAGGACCTGCTTACAGCGCAGAGAAACTGGCCGACAGAGTTCTTCTTACGATCGGAAATGCATCGCATTATTTTGATGGCTCCGATGCGGTAACCTGGACCCTGTCTGAGATGGGCGCGGCAACAGCCGCCCAGGGACAAAAAGCGGACCGCGCCATGGAACGAAAGGGCCTGCTCCCGCTTGGAACAACGGATATCGGTCAGGTGGAGCAGGGCATCTGGCAGACCGACAGCACCCACAAGGTAAATCCCTGGCCGGAGGGGCTCAACGAGGCAGCAACACTGATCCGCACGGATTATCACATCCAGATCACGGATGTGTTCGGAACCACAAGATGGTGGAACACCTATTACAATCAGTGGCGCACCATCGATGCCGGAGAAATCGCAGGGAATGCGGTATCAACCATCTACGAGGGCGAGCTGCTGCTGGATGACAAACCCGGCGGATTGTATCTGCTTTATAACAATTCAGATGCGCCGGATGGCAGCTGGTGGCTGGTCTTGCATGCCAATTTTGGCGGAACGGGAATGGATGTTGCCTTTCATCTGCTGAACCAGCATTCTCCGCGCACCAGAAAATGGGCGAGCGGAACCAAAGGAAGCTGGGAAGTGTTGAAGATGCAATAACACCCGGTGTGCGAAAGGAGGAGAACAGGGGTGTATCCTGATTTTATGGGGGCTTTGCCGGTGCGCGCGTGCCAATGGCAGGCCCCGAAAACCAGTTGGTCGGCGGAGGATGCCTTCCGCCTGGACCCGGACTATGAACGCATCCGGGATAACCTGCTGTATCTGCAGCAGCGGGCGGCGGCGATCACCCAAAAGCCCGGCTACAGCCAGATGCAGGACTATGCTGTGGATGGAGTTCCGCTGGCGGATTTTTTCAACCGGGTGGAGGAAAATCTGGCGGCGCTGGCCGATGCGGTACAGCCGCGGCCGGAGTATTCCACCCGCAGCTTTTCCCCCGGCAGTCTGGTGTGGGACTGGCGGGACCTGGAGCGCATCGAGGGGATGCTGCTGCAGATTTACAACGATCTGAACGCAATCGAGAACGGCCAGCAGAAGCTGGCTTTTTGTTTGGGAGGTGGCTTTTTTGGCACGTTTGTTTCGTGATCTGAAGGTGAATGAACAGGATGGCAAGGTCTATCTGACCCTGTACAACCGGGACGGCAGCCCCGCGCTGCGGGATGTTTCGGTGGGGGTGAGCAGCGAGGTGACCCAGCCCGGCGACAACTGGACCGCCGCGGCGGCAAACCTTTTGCTGCGCCTGGATGAGGAGGACCAGCCCCAGCTGGCCCTGACGCCGCAGGATATCGGCGCGGCTGCTGCCGAAAACGGGGTGAGCCTTTACGTTCATCAGAAAAGCGGCACGGTGCATACCCTCACCGGCAGCGGCGACAACCTGCGCTTTGTGGCCACGGCGGATTTTGCGGCGGGGGATACCATTCAGGTGAACGGCCAGGCCTGCACCGCCGCCACCGCGGCAGGCGACGCGCTGTGGAACGGCTTTTTCAAGAGCGGGGCCGTGGTGGTGTGCTACCGCACGGGGAACCGCTTAACTTTTAACGGCGGGGGCCTGCCCGCGGCCGAAGCGGCCAAGCTGGCCCCCGAAAACCTGAAGACCGGCGTTTCCATCACCGCCAACGGCAAAACCGTGACCGGCAGCTTCACCGCCGACGGCACCGTGACCGCCGGTCAGATGCTGGCGGGGGCCGTGGGCTATGCAAAGGGCGAGAAGGTCACCGGCAGCATCCCCTCCAGGGGTGCGGCCGCCTACCGGCCGGGCACGGCCGACCAGACCATCGCCGCCGGGCAGTATCTGAGCGGGGCCCAGACCATTCAGGGAGACGCGAATCTGCGGGCGGACAACATCCGCCAGGGGGTGAGCATCTTCGGCGTTGCGGGCAATCTGGTGCCCCGCATCCCCGTGGCCTATGCAGCCTGCAGCCGGGTGCTGGGGCTGCTGCCCGGCTCCACCGGCGACTACCGCCGCCCCACCAGAGCCTCCGGTTATGCGGACCCGGCCTACGGCAGTCTGTCCGGTCTGGGCTATTTCCAGGACAACCAGTCCGGCACACGGCAGGTGGTGTGGCAGTGCGCCAGAACGGGGACCCGATTTTGGGCATCGACGTGAGCAAGTATCAGGGCAATGTGGACTGGCCCCGGGTGAAGGCGGCGGGCTATGCCTTCGCCTTCGTGCGGCTGGGCTACGCCAACGGCGACGGCAGCATTGTGGCCGACCCTTATTTTGAGCAGAATCTGAGCGGCGCGGCAAACGCCGGGCTGGACGTGGGCGTGTATCTGTACAGCTACATCGACAGTGAGGACCACGCCCGCATCGCCGCCGCCCGGGCGCTGGAGCTGCTGGCGGGCC
>NZ_JAGHKE010000029.1:0-30584 GCF_017889395.1 Allofournierella sp.
GATATCGACGCCGCGGGTCTGCCCTTTTTGAAGGGCCTGAATCCGCCTGCCGGTCCCAAGACCGTGGAGGAGCTGCGGGAGATCATTGAATACGCGGGCGTGCCCTTCATTCTGAAAGGAATCATGACTGTGAAGGGCGCGGAAAAGGCGCTGGAGGCCGGGGCCGCGGGCATCGTGGTATCCAACCCCGGCGGCCGGGTGCAGGACGGCGTGCCGCCCACGGCCCAGGTGCTGCCCGCCATTGCGAAGGCCGTGAAGGGCCGGATGATGATTCTGGTGGACGGCGGCATCCGCAGCGGTCTGGATGTGTTCCGGGCGCTGGCGCTGGGTGCGGACGCGGCCCTGCTGGCCCGCCCCTATGTGACCGCCGTGTACGGCGGTGGGGCCGAGGGTGTGGCGCTGCTCACCAATAAGCTCAAGACCGAGCTGCAGGACACCATGGCCATGTGCGGTGTGCACAGTCTGGCCGAGATCGGCCCTGAGCTGATCTGGCAGCCGTAAGCGGAACGAAACGAAAAAATGCCGCCGGGGGATTTCCCCGGCGGCATTTTTGTGCTTGTTTGATGAATCAGGCCTCGTCCACGGGCTCCTGAACTTCGTCGGCGACGTCCACGTCCTCCTCGGCGCTGAGGGGTTCGTCGTCAAAGTCCTCGCTGAACAGCAGCTGCTCGTATTCGTCCAGCTCCTTCTCGCGGCGGCGGATGTACAGCCAGGCAGCGGTCAGTGCACCTACGGCACCAGCCAGAAACAGCAGAACGGCAACAAAGGTAGAATGCTTCATAATCGATTCCTCCTTGAGTATGGCCGGGCAAAATGCACCGGTCCGGAATTCGTTGTATATAGGTTTATTATATCCCGCCGGGCGGTGGAATACAATATGAATTTGTGAACATGCACGAAAAAGCGGATGTTTCAGCCCTCTGTTTCCAGCAGCGGGCGGAAGGCATTGAAGGCTCCGGGCAGGGTGTACTGCTGCTCCAGTGCGGCCCGGTCTGCCCACACATAGCCGGCGGGAAGCGGAGCTGCCCCGGCCTCGGCCTGCCAGCCGCTCATGCGCCACTCGATGTGGCTGAAAATGTGCTTGGCGGGCTTGAGGGGATTGCCAAGCCGAACCGAAAGGCCAAGGGCCGCCAGCCGATCGGCGGCCTCCTGACGGGAGAGCTCCGCCTCAAAGAGGACGGGCTGCCACAGTCCGGCCAGCAGGCCGGCGTTCGGGCGGCGCTGGAGCAGCCAGCCCTTTTCGCTTCTGACCAGCAGCACCGTGACCGGCTGAATGCGGCGGGCTTTGGCGGCTTTTTTCACCGGCAGGGTGTTCTGGGTGCCGGCCTGGCGGGCTCGGCACAGGTGGGCCAGCGGGCAGGCTTCGCACAGCGGCTCGCCGTTGGGCAGGCAGACCAGCGCACCCAGCTCCATCAATGCCTCGTTGTAGGGGCCGGGCGCCTCCGGCGGCTGGTGCTCCATCACCCACTGGGTATAGGCCTTTTTGGTTTTGGGGTCCGCGATGTCCCGGTCGTCGTTGTACAGGCGGCTGAACACCCGCAGTACGTTGCCGTCCACCGCGGGCACCGGCAGATGGAAGGCGATGGACCCGATGGCCCCGGCGGTGTAGTCCCCGATGCCGGGCAGCGCCAGCAGCTTTTTATGGTCGGCGGGCAGCTGGCCGCCGTATTCCTGGCACACGATGCGAGCCGCCTTCTGCAGATTGCGCACCCGGCTGTAGTAGCCCAGCCCCTCCCACAGCTTGTGCAGCTTCTCCTCGTCGCACTCGGCCAGGTCCCGGATGGTGGGCAGGGCCTTCATCCAGCGGTCGTAATATTCCAGCGCGGCGGCCACCCGGGTCTGCTGCAGCATGATCTCGCTGACCCAGATGTGGTAGGGAGTGGGGTCCTGCCGGAAGGGCAGAGTGCGGGCGTTCTTGGAAAACCAGGCCAGAAGGTCCGGTGCGATGGGGGAAAGAGTGGGCATGGGTGTTTTCTCCTTTTGGGTTGTCTCTGGGTAGTATACCACGCCTGGGGCGGCGGCAAAAGCCTTTTTGCGCCCGACGGACCTTGACAGATTCTGCCATAGGTGGTATAGTTAGTTGCACAAGTAATGAACCAATGAACAAGAGGCGAAAAGGAGGCCGAGGCTGTGAATGGAACGCTGAACGATCAAAGTTCCATCTATCTGCAGATCGCAAAAATGCTGGAGGACAGCATCCTGCGCGGCATTTACCGGGAGGGTGAGCAGGTGCCCAGCACCAACGAGCTGGCAAGGCAATACAGCATCAACCCGGCCACAGCAGCAAAGGGCATCAACCTGCTGGTGGATGAGGGCGTGCTGTACAAAAAGCGGGGCATCGGCATGTTTGTGGCCGAGGGTGCGGTGGCGCTGGTGCAGCAAAAGCGCCGGGCCGCTTTTTACCAGCAGTATGTGACCGCCCTGGCAAAAGAGGCGAAAAGCCTGGGCCTGGGCGAGGAGGAACTGGCCGGCATGATCCGCCGGGACTACAGCGAGGCCCAGTAAGGGCCGGGGAGGAACATGAGTATGGAACAGATGGCATTGAAGGCCGTGGGCCTGAACAAGAGCTTTGGAACCAAAGAGGTGCTGAAAAACCTGGACCTGACCATCGAACCGGGCCGCATTTATGGCCTGATCGGCCGCAACGGGGCGGGCAAGACCACTCTGCTGGCCCTGCTCACTGCACAGCTGGCGGCGGACGGCGGCCGGATTACCTATGGCGATGCACCGGTGTGGGAGAACCCGGCGGCGCTGAGCCGGCTGTGCTTTTCCCGGGAGTTTTCCGGCGCGCCCAACAGCGTGGCCGCCGGACTGAAGGTGAAGGACTATTTCCGCATCGCCTCCATCTATTACAAAAACTGGGACGACGCCTACGCCCACCGGCTGGCCCAGCGGTTCGGGCTGGAGGAGAACAAGCGGATCAACAAGCTGTCCAAGGGCATGCTGAGCATGGTCACCATCGTGGTGGCGTTGGCCAGCCGGGCGCCCATCACCCTGTTGGACGAGCCGGTGGCGGGCCTGGATGTGGTGGCCCGGGAGCTGTTCTACAAGCTGCTGCTGGAGGACTACGCCGAGACCGGACGCACCTTTGTGGTGTCCACCCATATTATTGAAGAAGCGGCCGCCGTGTTCGAGGAGGTCATCATCCTGGACGAGGGCCGCATTGTGGAACAGGCCCCCACTGAGGAGCTGGTGGCCCAGTTCCACCTGATCAGCGGCCGGGAGGATGAAGTGGATGCTGCCGCGCAGGGCCTGACGGTGCTCTCCACCGAGCGGATGGGCCGCCACAAGGCGGTGACCGTGCGCTGCGGCGAAAATGAGCTGGCACAGGCGGTAAGCGGCCGGGATGTGGATGTGACCCCGCTGAACCTGCAAAAGGTGTTTGTGGCCCTGTGCGGCCACGGGGAGGTGCAGGATGGTTAACAACATCAGAGCTTTCTGGCGGTATCCGGCCACCGGGATGGGCATACTGTTCGGGTTTGTGTTGTTCTGCCTGGCGAGTACGGCACTGTTTGGGCCGGAATCCATATTTTCCACCTATATCCGGGGCGGCGTGATGGCATTCTTTATCATGTGCCCGATCCTCGGCTCCTCAACGGTTCGCAGCCTGGTGAACATCGGTCTGGCCATGGGTGCGGTACGCAAAAGCCTGTGGGCCACCATGGAGCTGGCTATCGCCGCACAGGCACTGGTCTGCCTGCCCATGCAGGCATTGCTGGACTGGGGCGCAGCGGCTTTTATGCCGGAGGAGGCGGCGAGCTTTCTCACGCTGTCGGCAAAAGGGGTTTCCGGCCTGGCGCTGTTTTTGCTGCTGTGGGCTATAGGAGCCATGGGCGGCTGGCTGTCGCTGGTGCAGAAAACCGGCTGGAAGATCTTTGGCTGGGGACTGGTGATGCTGCTGTATCTGGGATACATCGCCGCCATGGTCGCCCACATGATCTTCTCGTTTTTCGGCATGAATACCATCCTGTGGGGCATCTGCGGCGCGAGTCTTGTGGTGGGCGGCGCGGCCAGCTTCGGGCTGTACCGCCAGTGCCGCACTGCTCAAGTGAACTGGCTGTGAGGAAAGGAGCGGACGGGAAATGAAGAAAGAGACGCTGCGCCGCCAGTGGCTGCTGTACGGCAGCGGGCTGGACTGGCAGCTGGGCGCGGTGGCCGTGTTCTGGCTGCTGTTCGAGGGCGTCACGGCGGTGGCGCTGGCTGTCACCGGAGAAAAGACCACGGTGATCCTCTCCGCCATGATCTGCCTGATCCTGCTGGCCTTTGTGAGTGTGTTCACCGGGCTTCAGCGGGTGAACCGGGTGCTCACGCTGGGCATTGCCCTGGGCGGGACTCGGCGGCAGCAGGTGCTGCGCTGTGTGGCCTGGCATCTGGGCGGCGCACTGGCAAGCGCTGTGCTGCTCTTCGGCTTGAATGGGCTGAGTCACCTGATCTACCGGCTGGCCTATGCGCCCCAGGGCATTGTGCTGGACATGGACGGCCTGGCCCTGCTGCCCACGGTGGAGTGGCTGTTGATTTTGCTGGCCCCGGTGCTGCTGAGCATCTGCGTGGCGGCCACAGTGAATACGCTGGGCCCCAAAGGATATTGGGTTGTGTGGGTGCTGTGGATGCTGATCTGCTTTTCGCCCAAGTATCTGATCGAGCTGTATGAGAAAAGCCCCGCTGCTCTGTGGACGCTGATGGCAGTACTGACGGTGGTGCTGCTGGGCTGGACGGTCTGGGCGGTGCGGCGGCTGCTGCACTGGACGGTACGGGAGCTGTAAATTCGATGATTTTGTGAAAAGAGCGGGATGTGCCGAAGTTTGGCGCATCCCGCTCTGGCGTTTAAGGGCCGGGTGTGGTACACTGGGGATATTATTCCAAGTGGGGCACAGGGAAAAAGGCCCCCGGGCAAAGGAGGCGGTAATAATGCCGCAGAAAAAACGAAATGATTTTGCCGTAGCAGTGGGCCTGTTGGGCCTGGGCTTTACCTGCATGCTGGTGATCAGTATGCTCGGGGCCAGCCTGATGACCATGGCGGCGGTGTGGACGACGGACAAGGTGACCACCGATCTGCTGTTGCTCCTGAACGATGTGGGAATTTACGGCCTGGGGCTGCCGGTGCTGCTGGCCATCGGGCATTTCCTGCCCAGCACAGCGCCCTTTCCGCTGCGGCCGGTGCGGGCGCTGCGCCCGGTCACCTTCGCCCGGGCGGCGGCGGTGGGCTATGGCAGCTGCATGGTCGTCAACCTGGCGTCGCTGCTGCTGCTCACGGCGATTCGCACCCTGGCAGGCCTGCCGGAGGGCGACAGCGTGAACGGAATGATGGATCAGGTTTCGCCCTGGGCGTCGCTGATCCTGATCAGCCTGGTGCCCGCGGTGGCCGAAGAGCTGGTGTTCCGGGGCTATCTGTACCGCAAGCTGATCCGATTCGGTCAGCTGCCTTATATTCTAATCTCTGCTTTCTTCTTCGGCAGCTTCCATGGCAATCTGGATCAGTTCTTCTACGCCTTCGTGCTGGGCTGCTGGCTGGGATATCTGGTTTGCCGTACCGGCAGTGTGGTCTACGGCATGCTGATTCATCTGTTTATCAACTTCTTCAGCAGCTGTGTGCTTACCAGCGCAGGTGAGAGCGCGGTGGCCAATACGCTGCTGGGCGCCTGCATTCTGGTGATGGCGGGCTGGGGCCTGGTACAGCTCTGGGACTTCCACCGCCGCTTGTTCGTGCGCCCTGCCACCGGCCTGCCGGCGCATCCGGTACGGGCGGTGCTGCTCAACCCGGGTATGATTCTGTGGTTCATCACCTTTGTGGTTGTGTGTGTGCTCAATCTGCTCGGGTGAGCGCGCTGCCCCTTGCAAGCAGCAGCAAAATTCGATATAATCAGGAAAAGTTACTGATTCTGGAGGACTTGCGATGAAATTCATCAGCTGGAACGTGAACGGCCTGCGGGCGGTGCTGAAAAAGGGCTTTGCCGAAAGCTTTGCTACCCTGGACGCGGATATCTTCTGCTTGCAGGAGACCAAGTGCCAGCCCGGTCAGGCGGAATTTGAGCCGGAGGGCTACACCGAATATTTTTACAGCGCCGAGAAGAAGGGCTATTCCGGCACGGCCTGCTACTGCAAGCAGCCGCCGCTGAGCGTGCGCTACGGCATCGGACCGGAGGAGCACAGCCACGAGGGCCGGGCCATCACGCTGGAATACCCGGAGTTCTACCTGGTGAACGTTTACACCCCAAACGCCCAGGAGGGGCTGGCCCGCATCGACTACCGAATGCAGTGGGAGGATGACCTGCGCGCCTACCTGATGGAGCTGGACAAGGAAAAGCCGGTGATCTACTGCGGTGATCTGAACGTGGCCCACAACGAGATTGACCTGAAGAACCCCAAGACCAACCGGGGCAACGCGGGCTTCTCGGACCAGGAGCGGGAGAAGATGACCCGGCTGCTTGCCAGCGGCTTTGCGGACAGCTTCCGTGCCCTGTATCCGGACAAGACCGGCGCCTACAGCTGGTGGAGCTACCGCTTCAACGCCCGCAAAAACAACGCGGGGTGGCGCATCGATTATTTCATTGTGTCCGACCGGCTGATGGATAAGGTGAAGGACAGCGTGATCTATGCGGACATCGAGGGCAGCGACCACTGCCCGGTGGGTCTGATCATCGATTTGTAAATCGGCTGAAAAGAAAAACAGCGCCCCACCCGGGAATTTACCGGGTGGGGCGTTTGTACAATTCTGCCTGAGAGAGATAAATCACGCCGTTTCTCTTGCATACAGAGGTAGGATAGGATATAGTTAAAAGGTCAGGCCAAAAGCAAAGGCCTGACCGAGAACGAGAGAAAACCCTGATCCATAAGAAAGGAAACGCGGTTTATTATGAAAGCTTTACTGGATATCCTGCGCGGTATCGTGATCGGTATCGCAAACATCATTCCCGGCGTGTCCGGCGGCACCATGGCGGTGTCCATGGGCATCTACGACAAGCTGATCAGCGCGGTCACCGGCCTGTTCAAGCATTTTAAGGAGAGCATGAAGCTACTGATTCCCCTGGGCATCGGCATGGGCATCGGCATCGTGGGCTTCGGCTTCTTGCTGGAGTACCTGCTGGAGGCCCATGTGCTGGCCACCTGCCTGACCTTTGTGGGTCTGATCCTGGGCGGTCTGCCCATCCTGTGGATGAACCTGCGCAGCAACGTGGCCAAAAAGCCCAGCCGCCGCATCGGCGCGGGCGAGGTCATCAGCTTCCTGGTGCTGCTGGCCATCGGCGTGGGCTTGCCTCTGCTGCAGGGCTCCGAGGGCGCGGTGAAAACCCTGACCCTGAATCCGGGCACCGCTGTGGTGCTGTTCCTGCTGGGCCTGATCGCCAGCGCCACCATGGTCATTCCCGGTGTGTCCGGCAGCATGGTGCTGATGGTGCTGGGCTACTACAGCACCATTCTGGCACTGGTTACCGGAACCGTGACCATGCTCAAGGATATGGACATCGGCGGCGTGATCAACAACTGCCTGCTGCTGGCTCCCTTCGGCGTGGGCGTGGTGCTGGGCATCTTCCTGATCGCCAAGATCATTGAGTATCTGTTCCAGCGTTTCCCCAGCCAGACCTTCGCGGCCATCATCGGCCTGATCGTCTCCTCTCCCTTTGCCATCCTCTATTCCGCCGACGCTCTGAGCGGCTTCTCGGTGGTGGAGCTGGTGGTTGGCCTGGTGCTGGCTGTGCTGGGCGCCTGGGGCACCTGGCTCATGGGCAGCAAGGAAGAGGCCTGATTTCTGCCACAGAAAACGAGCAAGCGGCATGCCGCCTGCTCGTTTTTTTGTGAGCGTTAAAAAATTCTTTGGATTTGTGAAGAAAACCTCCTTTCAGGTTCGTTTTATTCGGCGAAGGGGAAAACAAGCAAGGGAAGGGGGCGTTCAGCCGAGTGACCAATGCACAGTTCAGCGCACTGGTGGAGCAGTATCAGAAGCTGGTCTATACCGTGTGCTACCAGCTGGTACGGGATCACCAGCTGGCCGAAGACCTGACCCAGGATACCTTCGTGGCGGCCTTTTCCCACATGGACGACTGCCCTCCCGAGCACTACAAGCCCTGGCTGGCCCGCATCGCGGCCAATAAGGCCCGCGACCATCTGAAGAGCGCCTGGAACCGGCGAGTGACCGCCCCCGGCGACGAGGCCATGCCGGAAACGGCGGCGGTGGGCGCCGCACCTCCCGGGCCGGAGGACCTGACCGTAAGCGAGACCGAGGCCGCAGCCATTCGCCAGATGGTGAAGGACCTGCGGGAACCCTATTACCAGGTGTCGGTGATGTATTTTCTGCAGGAGCGCAGCGTGGATGAGATTGCCCGCGCCCTGCGCCGCCCGCCCAAAACGGTGCACACCCAGCTGTATCGGGCCAAACGCCTGCTGCAGCAGCAGATCACAGAAAGGAGACAGGCGCAATGACGGAACTGTTTTTACAAACCGGCCATCTGAGCGACGAGGGACTGCAGGCCCTCATCGACGGAACGCTGGATGAGATGCAGCGGCTGGAGGCCGCGGAGCACCTGAGCTTCTGCGACGAGTGCCTGGCGCGATATACCGCACTGCTCACCGGGGATGTGCTGGAGGAGCCGGAGCAGGATGTGACCCTGCCGGTGATGCGCAGGCTGCGCCGCCGGGCGGTGAAGATCGCCTGGAACCGGTACGCGGCCGCGGCTGCTGCGGTGGTCATCACCGCGGGCCTGTGGTACAGCGGGGTGTTTGGCGGCGCGATGGAGGCACTGGCCGTCCAGCCGCCCGCCCTGGAGCAGACCGCACAGGAGCAGCAGCCCGGCCCGCTGGGTCAGCTGCTGGAGCGCATTGAGGGCAAGCCCAACCGGCCGGACAACGGCCTTGGCCCGGAGCACCGGCCCGACAATATCCATCAGCTGGATGAGCCGGACGATGAGCCGGATGAGGAACCGGAGCAGGAAACCGATGGTGGACTGAGCCAATGGCTGAGCCAATTCCTTGACCGGAATGAAAACTGATTAAAACGACTGAATGGGAGCGTGTGACAATATGATCAAAAATGGATTTTTGACCTTTTGCTTTTCCTTTATCCCGGGCGCGGGGCAGATGTATCAGGGATACATGAAGCGCGGCCTTTCTCAGGTGACGGCCTTTGTACTGCTCATCGCTTTGGGAGCGGGATTGTTCGGACCCATCGCGGTGTTTGCCGCCGTGGTGTATATGTACAGCTTTTTCGATTCGCTGAACCTGCGCAGCCAGCTGAAGATGGGCATCTGTCCGCCGGACGATTACCAGTTCAATCTGGATGAGCTGAAGGGTTTGGCCCGGCTGGCCATGCAGCGCCACAATCTGGTGGGCTGGGGCCTGGTGCTGCTGGGCGTGTGGGGCCTGTACTCCAACTTTATCTATCCCTGGGTGTGGGACCTGGCCGACATCTTCGGCTACGACAACCCGGTGGTGAATGCGGTGCGCTCTCTCATCAACAACCTGCCCACGCTGGCGGTATCCGTGGTGTTTGTGTATGCGGGTGTTCGCCTGATCCGGGGCTTCGGCATCCAGAAGGGCGGCGAGCTGCCCCAGGAGCTGGATGAGGACTTCACCGAATACAAGGGCGAGTAAGGGAGGAACAGACAATGAACCATACGGATTTTGAACCCATGACTCCCATGGAAGAAAACACACAGGCGACAGAGCAGGCTGCGGCGCCGGAATACACCCGGCAGCCCCGGCGGGACAAAATGCCCCGCCCCGCTCAGCCCAAGGTGCGCCGGGTAGGCTTTTTCACCCTGGGCGTCGCGCTGATCCTCACCGGCGGCTGCATTGCTGCCAGCCTGATGCTGCAAAACTTCCCGCTGCTCACGGCGGCAAAGCTGGCCCCGCTGGTGCTGGTGGCGCTGGGCGTGGAGGTGCTGTGGGCCAATGCCCGCAAGGGTGACGCCCAGCTGAAATACGATCTGCTGAGCATGTTTGTTTGCTTTGTGCTCATCTGCGCCAGCATGAGTGCGGCCACGGTGCCCGTTCTGCTGCGCTATTACGGGCCGGACCGGGAATACACCCAGCAGCGGCTGGAGCAGGAGCTGGAGCAGCAGGTATATGAGAAGCTGCCCACCGGTATTGTGCTGGACGGTTACAGCTATGTGGATCTGAACCGGATGGAGTTCGACAAGGATATGACACTGGCGGATCTGAAGAGCGAGGATCTGGTGCGGCTGAACCTGACTCTGGCCGGGACCTACGCGGACGAGAATGCCTTTGCCGAGGTTTGTGCACAGACGCTGCCCGCCCTGCGGGAGCTGGGTGTGGACCAGGTGGATTTCCACACGGAACACGGCGACGATCAGTGGGAGCTGCAGATCGGCGGTCCGTTCCAGATGAATGCCAGCGCCCAGGAGCTGGCCGGTCAGGTGACCCACATGGTGCGCTACTGGGAGGATGACCAGTACAGCTGGTGGGAGAAGGAAGAGCTGGATGCGTATCTGGCCCAAAAGGCGCAGAACGACCAGCAGGAGCCCCAGCCGGAGGAGGATTCCGTGGAGAGCGCTCTTGAGGAATCCGCCGAGACCGTCACGGAGGAAACAACTGCTGTTGAGAACGGCTGAGCCCCGAAAAACGGAAAAACAACAAAAGCCCCGCCGGGCTGTGCGAAAACGCATGCCCGGCGGGGCTTTCTTTTTGATGATCAGTAGACGAAGGCGTTCTGAATCAGATAGTTGATGACGAACAGTGCCACGTCCACAGGAATTTTTGCTCCCAGCTCCGGCAGACCCGGGAGCAGCGAGACCAGCAGCGCCACCAGAAAGGCGCTGGCCAGAGTCTTGAGCACAGTGAGGATGGTGTAAAGGGTGGCGCTGCGCTGGTGGGCGGTCCGGCTCTGGAACACAAAGAAATAGTTGATCAGGTAGTTCATCAGGCTGGAGAGCACCCGCGCCGCAATGGTTGCGGCGGTGATGTAGACCGCCTCGGGCAGGTAGGGCCGCAGCGCGCAGCACAGCAGCCAGAACGCCCCCAGATCCATCCCGGAGGAAACCAGCGAGGAGGCCGCGAAGGGTACAAAGGTGCGCCAGCCGCGCGTTTCGGCGGCGGGTGTCTGAGAAATTGAAGAATGCATCGGATTGTTCACTCCATAAAAATAACAGGGTTACAGTGCTTCGCGCACAGCAGCCAGAATGGACCGGGCGCTGCGCAGCGCGTCGGGGGAAAGCTGGGTGGGCGAGAGCTCCACGCCCAGGTCCTCCAGCCCCTCGAACAGGGTGATGCGGGCAAGGGAATCCATCAGCCCGCTCTCAATCAGGTCCACGCCGTCCTCCAGCGCCCGGGGCGTGCCGCAGACACTGGCGATCAGGTTCAGGATCACATCGTCGGAAAGCTGCATCAGATATGCCTCCTTTTTTGCGCTCAAAGCAGAAATTCCCGGGTCAGGCGTGCCCGGTCGCATTTGCCGTTTTCGGTCACCGGCAGCGCGTCCAGCCAGAGAAAGCGGCCGGGCAGCATGTAAGCCGGTAGCCGCAAAGCCAGCAGGCGGCGGGCTTCCTCGTCCGGCAGGCGGGCACTCTCCTCGGCCTGCAAAAAGGCGCAGATGCGGCGCACCCGGCCGTCCGGTGTGCGCTGGGGCAGCACCGCCGCCCGTTCCACGCCGGGCAGGGTGCGCAGCGCGGCCTCCACCTCGCCGGGCTCGATGCGCCAGCCGCAGTATTTCAGCTGATCGTCCAGCCGTCCGGTGCACCAGATATGGCCGTCCTTCACAAAGCCGCTGTCGCCGGTGTGGTACCATTCGCCGGAAAACCGGGCGTCGCCGCTGCCGGGCAGGTAGCCGGAAAACACACTTTCGCCCCGCAGGGCCAGCTCGCCGGCCTCACCTTCGGACAGCACTGTGCCCTCCGGGCTGAGAGCGGCGATCTCCACCGCGGCGTCTTCCACAAGGCCCACCGGCAGGGGACCTTCCCTGAAAGTGGTCAGAGCGTCGGCGGCGTTCACCGCGCACACCGCGCAGGCGGCCTCGGTGGGACCGTAGGCGTTCAGCAGGGATGCGCCGGGGAAGCGGGCCAGGAATTTTTCCGCCGCAGACCGCGGCAGCACCTCGCCGCAGCAGAACACCGCACGAAGTTTGGGCATCAGCGCGGGGGAAAAGTTCTTGTCGCACAGGCACAGTTCCAGAAAAGTGGGGGTGCAGACCAGCACCGCCGCGCCGCTGGCGCTAAGCCTTCGGAACAGCAGGGCCGGGTCGGCCAGCTCCTGGCGGGTCAGGCTCACCAGCCGCCCCTGCCCGCAGAAGGCGAGGGTCAGGTCCGCCAGCGAGAGATCGAAGGAAAAGGCCGCCTGCCCCACCACCGTTTCACCGGGGGCAAGGGCCAGACCGGGCCGGGCGGTGAGCCAGCGGGCGAAGTTCGCCAGAGCCCGGCGGGGCACCGGGATGCCCTTGGGCTGGCCGGTGCTGCCGGAGGAAAACAGGATGTAGGCGGTCTGCTCCGGGTCGCAGGGCCGGGGCGCGGCCAGCGGTTCGATGATGCCCGGCGCGCTCATGGGCCAGAGGGGCGCGGCGGGCAGCTGGTTCGGCCAGGGGGCGGGGGCTTCGTCCGCAAACAGCAGGGCAGACGCGCCCGCCTGGCGGAAGACTGCCTCCACCCGGGCGGCGGGCCAGCTCTCGTCACAGGGCACATAGGCCCGGCCCGCCAGCAGGCAGGCCAGCATGCCTACCGGCAGGGCGGGCTGCTTGTGGCCATAAAGAAGCACCGGACCTTCGCCCGGCCAAAGCTGCTCCAGCGCGGCGGCCAGCACCCGGGCCCGGGTGAGCAGCTGACCGTAGCTAAGCCCCCATCCTCCGCTTTCGTAGGCGGGCAGATGGGGGCTTTTGGCGCAGCGTGTTACAAGATCGTTCCAGTTGACAGGTTCCTTCACAGGGGATTCTCCTTTTGCATAGGGCAGCACCAGCGGCCACCGTCCTCTTCGCGCAGTTCTTCAGGCGGGATCAGCGCCGGGTCAAACAGCACCCGGGACCGGTTGTCCAGGATCAGGTCCCGGCGCAGCACTGTGCCGGTTGCCCGGTCGATGGTGAGCTTGTACACCTGGCTCAGGCGGTAGTAGCCGTCCTCCAGGCGGGCGTAGTGACTGTTTTCCTCCACCAGCCGGTAGCGGCAGGGGAAGGGCTGCAGGCTTCGCAGCTCGCCGCAGAGCTCGTCCTCCCGCAGCCAGATGAGAAGCTGCACCGGCTGGCCGGTGTCGTTGCGAAAGCGATAGTCCACATTGTTGTAAAACACCGAGGTGCCGGTGCCAAAGGGCACGGTGCGCCGCTCATCCGGGAACAGGGCGTCGGAATGATGGTGCAGCTCGGTGACGGTGAGGGGGCTGTTCAGCACCAGCCAGTGGATCAGATTCGCCAGCTGGCACAGCCCGCCGCCGATGCCCCGGCCCAGCTTGCCGCCGGAGATGGTCAGCCCCTCCCGGTAGCCCTTGCGGCGGGTGGCATTGCCCACCGTGCGCCAGAAGGAAAAGGTCTCGCCGGGAGCGATGATCAGCCCGTTCACCTTCGCGGCGGCCAGCATAAGGTTTTGAGCCTTGCCCTCCTGCAATGCGGGGTCTACCCCGGCCAGCTTGCGGCGGATTACCGAGCAGTGCCCCTTCACCAGAGCGGGCAGCGGCTCGGCCTGCCGGGCAGAGGCAAACCGCTGGCGGCTCACCAGATCCTTTGTGTGGCGCAAAAGCCGTTCCTTGCGCAGCGAGAGCTGGTAGCACACCGGCCCGTATTCACAAAACAGCTTGCGCCGCGCCATGGCAGTTCCTCCTTGCGGTTTTCCGGGTCACCCGGGAAACGTATAAGCTTACGATACAATATCCCGCAGGCAATGTCAAACGGCGAGAGATTGATCTGTTAAAAAATAAACGTATTTGTAAAATGGTTTTTGGTTGTACTTTGGACCGCCCCGTGCTACACTGAACATGGATTACTTCAAAAGTTTGAACAGTTGCCGGAGCCGATTTTGGCCCGGTGGAAAGGTGAGAAAAATGAAACTGCTCAAAGGATATACCAGGGAAGAAAAAAGCTGGATGATGTACGACTGGGCCAACAGCGCCCATTCGGTGATCGTGGTCACCATCCTGCCCATCTTCTACAATACGGTCGTGGGCTATATGGCGGACTCTGCCTCCGGCATGAGCACCTGGGGCTACGCCACCAGTGCGGCCATGGCCATCGTAGCGCTGCTGGCTCCGGTGCTGGGCGTGTTCGGTGACTTCAAGGGCATGCGCAAAAAGCTGTTTGTGGGCTTTATGCTGGTGGGCGTTGTGTCCTGCGCGCTGATGGCCGTCACCCCCATGATGGACTTCATGGAGCCGGGCATGGCGGAAAAGGTGGGTATGGCGGTGCTGGCGCTGTACATCCTGTCCACCATCGGTTTCGCGGGCGCGAACCTTTATTACGACAGCTTTTTGAACGATGTAACCACCGAGGACCGGATGGACAAGGTGTCCACCATGGGCTACGGCATGGGCTACATCGGCGGCTCCACCATCCCGCTGCTGGCATTTCTGATTTTGAACCTGGTGCTGGGCAGCGATAAGATGCTGTTCTGTTTGTCCTTTGCCTTCGGCCTGACCGCCGTGTGGTGGCTGGTGTTCAGCATCCCTCTGCTGAAAAATGTGGAGCAGAAGAGCTACAACGAAAAGACCAAGGGCGCTGTGGGCCATGCGCTTCGGGGCCTGGGGAGCACCGTGAAGGAGATCTTCCATCACAAGGCCATGTTCGTGTATCTGATCGCCTACTTCTTCTACATCGACGGCGTGAATACCATCATCCATATGTCCACCAGCTACGGCGATACCCTGGGCCTGGATTCCACCAGCATGCTGCTGGCGCTGCTGCTGGTGCAGGTGCTGGGCCTGCCCTTCTGCCTGCTGTACATCAAGGCCAGTGAGAAGTTCGGCGCCCGCACCATGGTGGGCGTGGGCATCTGCATCTATGTGGGCGTGACCATCTTCGGCTTCTTCCTGCGTGAGGTCTGGCAGTTCTGGGTGATGGCCATCATGGTGGCCACCAGCCAGGGCGGCATCCAGGCGCTGAGCCGCAGCATGTTCGGCAAGATGATCCCGGACAAAAAGCGCAGCGGTGAGTTCTTCGGCTTCTACGATATCTTCGGCAAGTTCAGTGCCATCATGGGCCCGGCCCTGGTGGGCTGGAGCAGCGCCATCGCATCGGGTGTGGCCCTGAACAAGATGGGCCTGACCCGCGCCACCGCCAGCGCCGAGGTGCTGGCCCAGGTGGACACCGCGGCCGCGCCCTGGGGCATTCTGAGCCTGCTGCTGATCTTCTTCGTGGGCGGCGGGTTGTATTTCTTCGTGCTGCCCCGTTACCTGAACGAGAAAAAGTAAAATACAAAAAGAAAACCGCCCCGGGGCAAAAAACGACTGGCCCCGGCGGCGGTTTTCTTTTATAATCTAGATAGAATCGAAAAAAAGCGGGCGCGCGGCCCGCAGGACCCCCGGCCCCCAGACGGGCCGGGGCAAATGGTGCTGCCACGAAAACGGCACAAAACAGAAAGGACACCCCATGTTCGAGATCTTCAAACAAACAGCGGAATACAAGCGCCTGCAAACGGCGCTGCAGACCCCCGGCGCGGCGGCGTTGTTCGGCATGCCCCCGGTGGCCCACGCCCGCATTCTGAGCGAGTTGGCGGCAGACGGCGGCCGCAGCCTGCTGGTGGTGACTCCCGGCGAGGCGGAGGCCACCCGGTTTGCCCAGGACCTGGAGGCGCTGGGTATGCCCGCCGCGGTCTTCCCGCCCCGAGATTTTCTTCTGCGGCCCATCGAGGGAGCGGGCAGAGAATACGAGTACCGCCGCCTGGCGGTGCTGGGCGATCTGGTGGGCGGCCGCCTGCGGGCGGTGTGCGTGCCCGCCGAAGCCCTGCTGCAATACACCGTGCCGAAAGCGGAATTCTGTGCCAACACCCTGACCTTGAAGCCGGGGATGACCATCCCGGTGAAGGAATTGACCGCCCGGCTGCTGGCGGCGGGCTACCACCGGCGCAGCCAGGTGGAGGGTCCCGGCCAGTTTAGCGTGCGGGGCGGCATCGTGGACGTGTTCCCGCCGGATTCCAAGGCTCCCGCCCGTGCGGAGTTCTGGGGCGATGAGATCGACACCCTGAACAGCTTTGACATTCTCAGCCAGCGCCGGGACGACGCGCTGGAGAAGGTGTACATCTCGCCCGCCCGGGAGGTGCTGTTCGGCGACGCGGCCGAGACCGCCGCCGCGTTGCGCAGCGCCCTCGCCGCCCAGAAGGGCCGCCGGTCCGGCGCCATGGAAAAGGCCATGGAGGCGGATCTGGCCCAGCTGGACGCGGGCCTTGTGCCCGAGGCGCTGGACAAGTACCTGGGCATCCGATACCCCAAGCCCGCCACCCTGCTGGACTATTTCGACAACGCCATTCTGGTGCTGGAGGAGCCCAGCGCCATCCGGGAGGCCCACAAGGCCACCCAGTTCCGCCGCACCGAGGAGATGAAGGGCCTGTTTGAGGAGGGGCTGCTCTGCCCGGGGCTGGATGTGCTGTATCAGGACCTGCCGGACCTGATGCATGCGGTGGACAGCATGCCCAGCCTGTGCTGCGAGAACTTTGCCCGCACCATGCCGGAGGTAAAGCTCAAGGACATCGTGAACGCCCCGGCCCACGCCCACCCGCCCTTCAGCGGCGAGGTGGCCTCGCTGGCCGAGGATCTGGAGCCGCTGACCAGGCAGGGCTATGTGGTGGAGCTGCTGGCGGGTACCTCCCGCGCCGCCGCAGCTCTTGCCAGGGACCTGGCGGCCAAGGGTTTTGCCGCCACTGCCGCGAAGGATGTACTGCCCGGCCCGGGTGTGGTCGCGGTGCGGCCGGGCCACCTGACCGGCGGCGCGGAGTTCCCCTTTGCCAAATACGCCCTCTTCACCAGCCGCAAGGCGGGCAGCGCCGACACCGGCAAAAAGCCCGCGAAAAAGAAGAACAAGGACGCGCTTTCCAGCCTGACCGACATCAAGCCCGGCGACTATGTGGTGCACCAGAACCACGGCATCGGCATGTACACCGGTATCCAGCGGCTGGAGGTGCAGGGCGTGGTGAAGGACTACCTGAAGATCAGCTACGACAAAGGTGATACCCTGTATGTGCCGGTCACCCAGCTGGACCTGCTCAGCCGCTACACCGCTCCCGGCGATTCCGACAAGGTGAAGCTGGCGAAGTTAGGCGGCACCGAATGGGCCAAGACCCGCCGCCGGGTGAAGACCGCCGCCGCCGAGATGGCCCAGGAGCTGATCGAGCTGTACGCCAAGCGGCGGCAGGCCAAGGGCTTCGCCTTCCCGGAGGACAGCGACTGGCAGCGGGACTTTGAGACCCGCTTTGAATACGACGAGACCGGCGACCAGCTCACCGCCGCCGCCGAGATCAAAAAGGATATGGAAAAGCCCTGGCCCATGGACCGGCTGCTCTGCGGCGACGTGGGCGTGGGCAAGACCGAGGTGGCCCTGCGTGCGGCCTTCAAGTGCATCATGGGCGGCAAGCAGTGTGCTATTCTGGCCCCCACCACCCTGCTGGCCTGGCAGCACTACAACGGCCTGCTGGCCCGGATGGAGGCCTTCCCGGTAAAGGCTGGGCTGCTCAGCCGGTTCCGCACTCCCACCCAGCAGAAGAACACCCTGCGGGGCCTGAAGGAGGGCACCGTGGATGTGGTGGTGGGTACCCACCGGCTGCTGAGCGACGATGTGAAGTTCAAGGACTTAGGCCTGGTGATCATCGACGAAGAGCAGCGCTTCGGCGTCAAGCACAAGGAGAAGCTGAAGGAAGCCTTCATCGGGGTGGATATGCTCACCCTGTCCGCCACGCCCATCCCCCGCACCCTGAACATGGCCATGAGCGGCATCCGGGACATGAGCACCATCGAGGAGCCCCCGGTGGAGCGCCAGCCCATCGAGACCTACGTGATGGAATACGACCGGACCATCGTGGCCGAGGCCATCAAAAAGGAACTGGCCCGGGGCGGTCAGGTCTACTACCTGCACAACCGGGTGGACAGCATCGATGCCTGCGCCGGAATGGTGGGCCAGATGGTACCCGGGGCGCGCATTGCCACCGCCCACGGCAAGATGACCGAGGAGCAGCTGTCCAAGGTGTGGCAGCAGCTGCTGGACGGCGAGATCGATGTGCTGGTCTGCACCACCCTGATCGAGACCGGCGTGGATGTGCGAAACTGCAACACCCTCATCATCGAGGATTCCGACAAGATGGGTCTGGCTCAGCTGTATCAGATCCGGGGACGGGTGGGCCGCTCCGGCCGCAAGGCCTACGCCTACTTCACCTTCCAGCGGGACCGGGTGCTCACCGATGTGGCCGCCAAGCGGCTTTCCGCCATTCGCGAGTTCACCAGCTTCGGCTCCGGCTTCCGCATCGCCATGCGGGACCTGCAGATCCGGGGCGCAGGCAGTTTGCTGGGCCAGAGCCAGCACGGCCACATGGAGGCGGTGGGCTATGACCTGTATGTGAAGATCCTGAACAACGCCATCGCCATGGCCAAGGGCGAGGAGCTGCAGCCGGACAAGAGCGAATGCCTGATTGACATTACGGTGGACGCTTACATCCCCGAGCGGTACATCGCCGAGGCGGCGGGCCGCATCGAGGCCTACAAGCGGATCGCCGCCATCGAGACCGAGGAGGACGCCCAGGACGTGCTGGACGAGCTGATCGACCGGTACGGCGATGTGCCCGCCAGCGTGGTGGGCCTGGTGGATATCTCGCTGGTGCGTGTGAGCGCCGCCCGGGCCGGCATCTACGAGATCGGCCAGAAGCGGGATGCGCTGATCCTCTATTCCGATACGCTGAACGCCCAGCGCATCAAGCTGGCGGTGGCGACCCTGCCCGGGCGCATCACCGTGAACAGCAGCGCCAAGCCCTATCTGGCGGTGCGGGTGGCCTCCGGCGAAAAGCCGCTGGACATTCTGAAACAGGTGCTGAATGCCCTGGGACCTGTGCAGGAAAGTGCTTCGACTGCGGAAAAAGCATAAAATTACATGCAAACGCCGCACAACGGGCAAGAAGAATGAAGGCAACACCGCATAATTCACGCCTAACGGCTCAGGCAGCGTATCACGCCAAAATTTTTCGTGCTATTTCCCAAAAATGCTCGCCAATCCACCAAGGATTGGCTGTGCTTTTTGGTTCATATCACAAAAAATTTTCTGGCGTGCTCCACCACCTGGAATTGTGCAGTATTGCCTTGAGAAATTGGCCAATATCGTGTAATATAAAAGGGTATGCGTGGTTTTTGCGCATACCCTTTTTTCAGTGATTTTACCGCTCCCGTGCCGCAAAAAGGCCGAGGGCCGAAAGGAAGATTGGATTCCATGCCGGAAGGCTATACTCACATCCGAACCGCCCGGGCGGCGGCGCGTCTGGCGAACATCGAACCCGCCGACGGCGCGGCTTTCGACTGCGGTGCCAACGGGCCGGACATGCTGTTCTGCTACCGGGTCTGGCGCAAGAGCGCACGCCGGGGCGAGGACCTGCCCAAGATCGGCGACCGGCTGCATGGCGAAAACACCGGCGCTTTTCTGCAGGCGCTGCTGGAAAACGCCAAGACTCCGGCCCAGCAGAGCTACGCGATGGGCTTCTTGTGCCACTATGCGGCGGACTGTGCCCTGCATCCCTATGTGGTGATGATCACCAAGCCGGGCGCGGCCTATGGCATGCCGGGAGGCCACGGCTATTTTGAGATCGCGCTGGACAGCTTCCTTCATCAGAAGGATACCGGAAAAAGCGCGGTGTCGGTGAACGACAACACCCCCGCCCTGAGCGAGGAGGCCCTGGAGGGTGCCGCTGAGCTGTTGCAGGCGGGCATCCGGGCGGCGCTGGGGCTGACCGTGAGCCGCCGTGCGGTGAAGGACAGCTTTGCCCACACACGGCTGCTGCGCCGGCATTTCGTGAGTTCGCTGCGGATCAAATATGCGTTGTTCTGGCTGGTGGAGCCGCTGTTCGGCGGCCGGGGCTTCATCACCGGCCACATCACTCCCGCCCATCTCAAGGGGACCGGCAAGAACGAGACCCCGCTGCCGGAGGTTTGGGAGCATCCCTTCACCGGCGAGGAGCAGCAGGCCGATCTGGCCGCACTGCTGGAGCAGGCCGAGCGTACCGGCGCGGCGTATATGATGGCCGCCCAGGGCTACTGGCAGAGCAAGCTTCGGCTGGAAAAGGTGATGAGCGTCATCGGGTCCCGCAGTTATCTTTCCGGTCTGGAGGACGAAGTGAGCGCCCCGCAGCCGGAAGAGACCGAGGAGCCGGCCCCGGAGCCGGCGCAGCCGGAACTGCCGGAGCAGCCGGAGGTGCAGGAGCAGGAGCCGGAAGAGGCCGGGGAACCGAAATGGCAGGATATTGACATTTTCGATGAACTGGACCATAATAGTGTAGGTTAATGGATCGTAAAATACCGGCCCGCTGCGGGCCTGAGGTTTGAAAATAAAGTGAGGAAGAATGCTATGCTGAAACTGGAGCATCTGGCCTGGAGCATTCCGGGCGGCGAGAGCATCATCAAGGACATCGATCTGGAGCTGGGCGAGGGCAAGCTGGTGGTGGTCACCGGCCCCAACGGCGGCGGTAAGACCAGCCTGGCCAAGCTGATCGCCGGTGTGGAGACCCTGAGCGGCGGCCGCATCATTTTTGACGGCGAGGACATCACCGATATGGACGTGACCCAGCGGGCCAAGAAGGGCCTGGCCTACGCCTTCCAGCAGCCGGTGCGCTTCAAGGGGCTCACCGTGCGGGATATGCTGGAGCTGGCCGCGGGTGAACCGCTGAACGAGGGCGCGCTCTGCGCGCTGATGGGCAAGGTGGGCCTTTGCGCCAGCGAATACATCGACCGCGAGTTGAACGCCAGCCTCTCCGGCGGCGAGATCAAGCGCATCGAGATCGCCAGCGTGCTGGCCCGCAAGGCTAAGCTGTCCATCTTTGACGAGCCGGAAGCCGGCATCGACCTGTGGAGCTTCGCCCGCCTGGTGGAGACCTTTGAGGAGCTGCGCGCCAAGAGCACCGGCACCCTGCTGGTGATCAGCCATCAGGAGCGTATCCTGTCCATCGCCGACGAGATCGTTGTGATCGCCGACGGCAAGGTGCGCCAGCACGGCCCCCGGCAGGAGATCCTGCCCCAGCTGCTGGCCAATGAACACGCGGTGCGCTGCCCGCTGGAAAAGGAGAGTGCGATCGTATGAACCAGATCACCGACGAACTGCTGCGCCTGATCTCCGCCAACCCCATCGACGGAAAGAGCGCTTTCAACATCCGGGAGGACAGCCAGTGCGCTGGCCGCCAGTCCACCGAGAATATCTCCATTGAGAACAAAGAGGGTGCGCCCGGCATCGTGATCCGGGTCAAGCCCGGCACAAAGGGCGAGACCGTGTACATCCCCGCCTGTGTGACCCACGCCGGTGTGGACGATCTGGTCTACAACGACTTCTACATCGGCGAGGGCGCCGATGTGACCGTGCAGGCCGGCTGCGGCGTGCACAGTGAGGGTGAGGAGCAGGCCCGCCACAACGGTATTCACCGTTTCTTTTTGGAGAAGAACGCCAAGGTGCTGTATCTGGAAAAGCACATCGCCACCGGCAGCGGCACCGGCGAAAAGCGCATCGATCCGGTGACCGACATCGAGCTGGCCGAGGGCGCCAGCCTGGAGATGGACACCGTGCAGCTGGGCGGCGTGACCAGCACCACCCGCAAGACCCGCGCGGTGCTGCAGAAGGACGCCCGTCTGGTGGTGCGTGAGCGCATCATGACCGACGGCGACGAGTACGCCCGCACCGATTTTGTGGTGCGCATGGAGGGTGAGGGCAGCGCCTGCGACCTGGTGAGCCGCAGCGTGGCCCGGGGCAACTCCCGCCAGGAGTTCTACTCCACCATTAAGGGCAACGCTCCCTGCACCGGCCATTCCGAGTGCGATGCCATTCTGGCCGAGAACGGCAAGGTGCTGGCCCAGCCCGGTCTGGAGGCAAACCATGTGGACGCTCAGCTGATCCACGAGGCTGCCATCGGCAAGATCGCCGGTGAGCAGCTGCTCAAGCTGCGCACCCTGGGCCTGACCAGCGAGGAAGCCGAGGAGAAGATCATCCAGGGCTTCCTGAAATAATCTGCTTTTTAAAATACGCCGGGAGAGATCCCGGCGTATTTTTTTGTGCCCTGGGTTTTCCACAGAGAATGCCTGCTTCCGTGGAAAACTAAGCCGGGAACATACAGAACCGCCCGGGAAAAACTTCCCGGGCGGTTCTGCCGTTTGAAAAAGAAGATTGGAAGAAATCTTGGGGAAATGCTTCGTCTGAAAACTGGCGGCAGCGGTTATCCGGCATGCCCCGAATCGGGGGTGTTCCGGTCCGGTGCGGGGTGGCTGCAATGTCCGCCCGCGTGGCGGCAGCTGCCGGAACACCCGGCACAGCCGCCGGAGCAGCCGCAGCAGCCGCCCTTGCCGCCAAAATGCTTTTTGGTGGCAACAATGGCCAGCACCAGCAGCACCGCAACGATGGCAAGCACGATCCAATCGGCAGGATTCATAAAAGCACCTTCTTTCCGCCGCGGCGCATGCGGCTCATTTTTTGAAGTGTTTTTTCAGCCAGTCCGCCAGGCGGAACAGGCCCATGGCCGCAAAATAAAGCGCCAGAAACGCGGCCAGCACATAGAACATGGAAACAGACGGTTCACCCATGGCTTACGCGGCAGCCTCCACCGAACGCCGGGCGTAGACCCGGTTTGCCTTGTAGGGGTCCGGACGGAACAGCAGGAACAGAATGACCGCCAGCACCGCCAGGGCGATAAAGGTCCAGGGGTTCACGGCCACCTGACCGGCGGCCAGACCGCCCAGCTGGTAGACGATGAGCGCCACCGCATAGGCGAAGATGTTCTGATACAGGATGGCGAACCAGAACCATTTGCGGTCCTGCATCTCCTTGGCCATGGTGGCGATCGCCGCCAGGCAGGGGCTGTTCAGCAGGTTGAAGACCAGGAAGGAGAAGCCGGCGGCTGCGCAGGGGAACCAGGTGCCCACGGCGGCGGCAACCGCGCCGGTATCCTCCACCAGATCCTCGGATACGTTGGCCAGCACGCCCATGGTGGTAACGATGGCCTCCTTGGCGGTGAAGCCGGAGATGGAGGAAGCCACGGGCTGCTGCATCAGCACGGTCTTTGCGCTGGGCATGTGGTAGGCGGGCAGCTCCATCACGAAGGGGGCGGGCTTGCCGGAGAAGGGCTTGGTCTTTTTGAGCATGATGGCCGACACCAGCACCGCGCCGATGCCGATCACGTACATCACAGGGCCCAGGTTTGCCGCCAGCAGCTTGTTGCCGGTGGCCTGGCCCGCCATCACCGCGCTGAGCAGAGCGATGACCGGTAGCTTCGCGCCGCAGGGCACGAAGGTGGTGGTCATAATGGTCAGGCGGCGGTCGTTGTCCTGCTCGATGGTCTTGGAGGCCATGATGCCGGGCACGCCGCAGCCGGAGGAGATCATCAGGGGAATGAAGCTTTTGCCGGAAAGGCCGAAGTGGCGGAAGATCCGGTCCATCACGAAGGCAATGCGCACCATATAGCCGCAGTCCTCCAGAATAGAGAGGAAGAGGAACAGAATGGCCATCTGGGGCGCGAAGCCCAGAACCGCGCCCACGCCGCCGATGATGCCGTCCACCACCAGGCTGATGAGCACATCGCTCACGCCTGCATTGGTCAGCAGGTCACCCACCATGCCCTGAATGCCGCCCACAAAGGTGTCGTTGGTCCAGTCGGTGACCCAGGTGCCCACGGTAGACACCGAAACAAAGTACACTGCCCACATGATCACCAGGAAGATGGGCAGGCCCAGCACCCGGTTGGTCACCACCCGGTCGATCCGGTCGGACAGGCTCATCTGCCCGGCGGGCTTCTTCACGGTGGCGTGCACCAGGCCCTGAATGTGACGGTAGCGCTGGTCGGTGATCACCGCCTCCACATCGTCGTCATATTCCTTGGCAATGGCATCGGACAGGGGCTTGTAGGCATTGTCCGCGTCCAGATGCAGCTGCTCCAGCACCTTGGCGTCCTGCTCCAGCAGCTTGATGGCGTACCAGCGCTGCTCCTGATCCGGTACACCGGCGGGCAGATTGGCGCAGACTTCGCTGATCTTTTCCTCAATGGCCTTTTCAAAAATGGCTCCGGGGCGCTTGACCTGGCGGCTCTTGGCCAGCTTTACGGCCTCGGCCACCACCTCCTTCAGGCCGGTGCCCTTCAGGGCGCTGGTCTCCACGATGGGGCAGCCCAGCCGCAGCGAAAGATCGGCCACATCAATGTGGATGCCATTCTTCTTCACCAGGTCGCTCATGTTCAGCGCCACCACCACCGGGATGCCGGTCTCAATCAGCTGGCCGGTCAGGTAAAGGTTGCGCTCGATGTTGGTGGCATCCACCAGATCGATGATCACGTCCGGGCGGTCGTTCAGAATGTAATCCCGGGTGACCACCTCTTCCAGAGTATAGGGGGAAAGGGAGTATACGCCGGGCAAGTCGGTCACATCGACCATCTCGCCCTTTTTGCCGGTCTTCAGCTTGCCGGTCTTCTTCTCCACGGTAACGCCGGGCCAGTTGCCCACGTATTGGTTGGCGCCGGTCAACGCGTTGAACATGGTGGTTTTGCCGCAGTTCGGGTTGCCGGCCAGTGCAATGGTGATTGCCATAGCTGTGATTTCCTCCTCCAGTTGCGGTTCGCTTGAGCAAACCTAAATTAGTTCAAACTAACCATTGGGCGAAAAAAATGACCGCGCCGCGTTATGCGGTCACCGGGTCAACATCCACGCAGGCAGCGTCCGCCTTGCGCAGCGAAAGCTCGTAGCCCCGCACGGTGATCTCCACCGGGTCGCCCAGAGGGGCCACCTTGCGAATGTGGATCTCGCTGCCCTTGGTGATGCCCATGTCCATGATGCGGCGCTTGTAGGCGCCCTCGCCGTTGATGCGGCGCACGGTCACCCGGGTGCCGACTTTTGCATCCTGTAAGGTCATGCTCAATTCTCCTCCTCAAAGCTCCGGCCGCCAAGGCAGCCGGCGTATCGTGAACAGTCGGCAGGCAGAGCCCGCCGCCGTTTACACATAGATATGCAGGGCCTGTTCCTGGTTGATGGCGATGCGGGCGTCCTTCACATGGACGATCACATCCCCCTGGAGCTGGTTGATCAGCGTAACGCTGACTCCCTCGTGGAAACCCAGCGCCCGCAGATGGGCGCGTACCTCGGAATTGCCGCTGAGCCGCCGGACCACATAGGACTGACCGGCCGTTGCCATAGAGATGGGCATCATAACGCATCCTTTCCTTTATGGATTGCACCCGCTGCGGGTGCAGAAGCTCTCTCGGAGTTAGACTCTGCTAACTGCAATACAAGGTTAGCACTGCCTAACAGGTTTGTCAAGAGATTGACGCAAAATTTTTTGCCCGGGCAAACAAAAAGCCCCATGCATGCGGCATGGGGCGAAGGATAGGTTCAAAACGCAAGGAGAAATCAGGCCATCTGGGGCAGAAGCTCCAGATATTTCTGCCGGTATTCCTCCAGCAGCTGGTTGTATTCCGGGTTGACTCCGGCATGCAGGGCCTGCTTGCGGGCGTGGGCATCCACATCCAGCTCATTGCCCACCAGACGGCCGGCGATGTTGGAGCAGTGATCGGATACGCGTTCCGCGTTGGTGATGATGTCCAGGAACACGATGCCGGCCTCCAGCTCGCACCGGCCGGCTTTCAGCCGCAGGATATGACGTTCCCGCATGGCAAAGCAGATCTGGTCCACGGTTTCCTCCAGCGGCTCTACCTGCTGGGCCTTGGCCAGGTCCGCGCCGGAAAAGGCCCCGGCAGTCAGCTGCAGGATCTCTTTCACTGCCCGGTACAGCAGCTCCAGCTCCTGCCTGGCAGCGGAGGAGAAGTGCAGCTCCCGGTCCTGCACCCGCTGGGCGCATTCCAGAATGTTGATGGAATAATCGCCGATCCGCTCGTATTCACCGATCAGCTTGAGCAGCTCGGTGATCTGGCGGTTTTCGTTTTCGGTCAGCTCCCGGTCGCCGATCTTCACCAGATAGTCGGAGATGGAAACCTCCATCTTATCCAGCAGATCCTCGCGGGTCTGGATGTTCTGAGTTACCTCATCGTTGTAGTGTTCCAGCTGGCCGAAGGCTTTGCAGAAATTGGTAGAGGCGCGGCTGCCCATCTTCTCCACCGCGGCCCGGGCTTGCTGCAGGGCAACGGCGGGGCTGGTGAACAGGCGCTCGTCCAGCACCGGCAGCGACAGATCCTGGGCATCCTCAGCCCGCTCGGGAATTGTCTTTTCTGCCAGCCAGGCCAGCGCCCGGGTGAAGGGCATGAACATCAGGGTGACCAGCACGTTGAACAGGGTGTGGAAATTGGCGATGTCGCCCTTGTTCATCACCTGATCCCAGAAGGGGAACAGGCCCACGGCCTTCAGACCGTAGACGCCTACCAGAAAAACGGTGGTGCCGATCACGTTGAAGTAAAGGTGCACGATGGCACTGCGCTTGGCGCCGGTGGAGGCGCCGATGGAAGCAATCAGCGGGGTGGAGCAGGTGCCGATGTTCTGGCCCAGAATGATGGGGATAGCGCTGCCCCAGGTGATGGCGCCGGTGGTGGACAGTGCCTGCAGGATGCCAACGCTGGCCGAGGAGGACTGAATGGCCACCGTGACCAGTGCACCGGCCAGCACGCCCAGAATGGGGTTCTGCAGGCTGGAGAACAGCTGTACGAAGAAGGGAGAATCGCGCCCGCGAAGGCCACCAGCGGGCTGAAGGTGCTGGGCTTGAGCATGGTGAGCAGCCAGCCGCCGCCGGAAATGTCCGAAAGACGGATCAGCTGGCCGGTGACGGTGGTGCCGATGTTGGCACCCATGATTACGCCGATGGCCTGGGGCAGGGTGAAGATGCCGGAGTTCACCAGGCCCACGCAGATGACGGTGGTACCGGCCGAGGATTGAATCAGGCCGGTGATCACCGCGCCCAGCAGCACTGCCCGGGGGACCGAGCGGGTGAGCCGCTGCAGAACGCCTTCCAGCTTGCCGCCGGCCAGTTTTTCCAGGCCGGCGCCCATGATGGACATGCCGTACAGAAACAGCGCGATGCCGCCGGCCAGATTGATCACATTGAAAATGGTCATAGAACACAGACTCCTGAATATTTGTGATGTGTGTATACCATTGCCCATTATACCATTTTTTTGTCGGTTCGGGCCGGAAAAAAGCGAAATATTCTACCCGGATTTTACACAATTAGGGTAGAAAATCACATCTTGGGCAAAAAATATCCCCTTCGCCGGAGGCAAAGGGGATTGGATACTGCTCAGTTTTCGATGAGTACGATCAGGGTAGCCCGGGCGGGCAGACAGGCGGCCCAGTCATCCTCCCGGCTCAGCCAGCCGAAGCCCTCGCACTTGTGGTCCGGGCAGAGGGAGTCCACAAAAGCGATGCGGCCATCCTCCACCTTCAGGTGGATGGTGTAGTAGCCGGTGTCGATGTCGTATTGAGCATCCTTGTTCAGAGGGATTTCCATTACGGTGTTGTCATCCCCATAGGTGAGTTCTGCCACACCGCCCGCTCCGCGGCCGCTGTTCATCCAGAACAGCACCCCGGCGATGGCCAGCAGCACCACCGCGAAAATCACATTGATCCAGATTTTTTTGGAACGCATGGGAGTAAAGCTCCTCTCGTCGGTCTTGGAAATTGCCTGCCCCGGATGGGCAGACACATTTAGTATAACAAAAAACGCCCCGGCCGAAAAGACCGAACTGCGGGATTTGGCGAAAGCTTGTTCCGGTGATATGATAGAGAATACACGAAAGGCCAAAAAGAAAGGGAAAAATAAATGAACAGGATCGAGGAGTATCTGAAAAGTGAACAAGGCTATGCAGGTCAGAATCGGGCGATTCCGGGAGAGCTGAAGCAGAAAGCGCAGAAGTTGTGCTGGGAATACAACCAGACTCCGCCGGACCCGCAGGTGCGGGCAGAGCTTTTGCGGCGGCTGCTGGGGACCTGTCATCCGCTCACCTTTATTGAGCCGTCCTTCCGGTGTGATTACGGCTTTAATATCCACACCCACGGCCTGGCCGTGATCAACTACAACTGCGTGATTTTGGATACCTCGCCGGTGCACATTGGGGCGGGGGCATTCATTGCACCCGGGGTGTGTCTGGCATGTGCCGGTCATGCGCTGGACCCGGAGCAGCGGGCGCAGGGGATCAGCACCTCCAAACCCATTACACTGGAGGAGAATGTGTGGATCGGGGCCAACGCGGTGGTGTGCGGAGGAGTGACCATCGGCAAGGGCTCGGTGATCGGTGCGGGCAGCGTGGTCACCCGGGATATCCCGGCGGGTGTGGTGGCTGCGGGCGTGCCCTGCCGGGTGCTCCGTCCGCTCACTGAGGAGGACCGGATCGCCCCGGCACAGATCGCGTTTTGACCATAAGGAAAATTTAAAAAGCATTCACGAAATCCAAAGAGTGCCATGCTATACTGGACAAAACAAGGGTTTGCCCAGAGGAGGAACGGCCATGGAATCTGGATTTTTATTCGGCGTTACCCTGATCGATGATGCACTGACTCCGCAACTGAGTCAGGTACTGGAGCGATGCACTCAGCTGGCATCCAGAAAGCGGCTGCCGGTTTTATGGAGGCTCAGTGACTGGTTGAACCGGGTGCCGAAAGCGGACCCGGAGGTGCTGAAAAAACGCCGAAAAAGAGAAGGTGTGCTGGGGGCTGTGCTGTGGGCCGTAAGCATGTTTTTGCTGGTTCCCTCGGTGATGGAGCCCAGGGCACTGACCGGTCCGCTGGTGCTGAGCGCTGTGGGCTTTCTGATGAGCTGCGCGGCCATGAAGAGCACAAAGAGAAGACTGATGGCGGGCTTGAACCTGGCCATGGGTGCCTTTTTGTGCCTGGGTGCGCTGCTGGCCTTTGAGGAACTGAAAGCACTGCTGGTGCCGGGCATCCTCTGCCTGGCGGCTGGCGTTTGGGCATTGGCCGGAAAGCGGCTGCGCTGGAAGGAATCCTGCTTTGACCGACAGGCCCGGGAGCTGGTGCGCCAGCGCGGAACAGTGACCAATCTGGAAAGTGCGCAGGTGGAGTTTACCGAAGAAGGAATGGTGCTGAGCGATGGTACGGATGTGGGGGCACAGTGCTTTGAGTATCCGGAGTTTTTCTTTGTAACCGAAACCGAGGCGCTGCTGGTGCCGGTGTGCGGGCAGCGGGCGGTTGTGCTGCAGAAAAAGGACCTGCGGGAAGGCTCAATGGAACAGCTGCGAGTGTTCTTGCAGGAGCGGGTCTCCTATGAGCGCCTGGAAACACAGATAAAATAAGGAAAAGAGGGAATCCGTATGGAATGGGAATGGCTGAGCGCGCAGGTCGCGCATCTTCCCGCCACAGAAGCACCACTCTCGGCGGACGTGGGCCTGGTGCGGACGGATGGAATGCTCTGGATCTATGATGTGGGCGCCGCGCCTGCGGCGGCTGCCGAAGTGAATGCACTGCCGGGAAAGAAAACGGTGGTGCTGTCCCACTTTCATCCGGACCATATGGGGAATCTGGAGCAGGTGGAATACGAAGCCTTTTATGGAGGGGCATTCACCTGCAAAAAGGCCGGCGATGGGATCGTGGTTTCCCGGGAGCTGTTTTTGCCGGAGGGAGTGCACCTGTTCCCGCTGCCTTCCGTCCATGCCAAAGGCTGTATCGGTATGGAGTATGCCGGCTACGCCTTTCTGGGAGATGCGCTCTATCCGGCGGTTAAGGCAGGGCAGGCGGTATACAATGTGAGCTTGCTGGCGCAGCAGCTGCAGGTGCTGAAGGGGCTGCGGGCGGAATGGTTTCTGGTCAGCCACAACAGACCCTTTGCGCACAAGCGGGATGAGGTACTTGCGCGGCTGGAGGCGCTGTATGCAAAGCGCGTGCCGGGGCAGACTTATTTACCGGCAGAACGGGATTAGAAAAAGAAAAAGGCTGCTGCATTTCAGACAGAAATGCAGCAGCCTTTGGAACATTGAATGGATGTTTCCGCACGATTCCCTTTCCAAAAGCCCGGGCAGGCAGTGGAAGTGAGTGAAAAGTGAAGAGTGAATAGTGAACAAGTAAAAACCCCGAATGCGATCGCATTCGGGGTTTTTGGTGCGCCCGGCGGGATTCGAACCCACGGCCTTTAGAGTCGGAGTCTAACGCGCTATCCAGCTGCGCCACGAGCGCACATCAATTGGTGCAGAAATTATATTATCATATTTTCAAGGCTTTGAAAAGGCTTTTTGCCAAAAAAGATGAAAAACTTTTCTGTATAAGATAAAGGAGGAATCATAAAGTAAGTCGAAAAAGGCGCTATATATTATAATACAATTATATGCAGAAGAAATGAGCCTATACGAAAAAACAGAAAGAAAATTGAAAAAGGTGTTGACATGTGGTCGGCGGTGTGGTATTATAATCAAGCTGTCGCGAGAGACAGCAAGCCGCTGAAAAGCTAATAAAATATTTCAAAAAAGTGCTTGACAACAAGAACTTGATGAGATATAATAAACAAGCTGTCCCGCGAGGGAGAGCGGCACAGGACCTTGAAAATTGAACAATATCGAAGCTTGAACGGAACCTTATCG
>NZ_JAGHKE010000030.1:0-23078 GCF_017889395.1 Allofournierella sp.
CGGGCCCCTCTTTGAGGACAACCAGACCGAGCCCGCCTCCATGAGCTGGGTGAGCCAGTACTCCAACGCCAACATGGTGAAGACCGATTTCTTCGAGGCAAAAAGCACCGCCTACGCCAAAAGCACCGCGCTGGTGGATGACCTTTGATTTTTTCCATTCTCCCATAACAGCAAGAATCCCCGAGGGCTTTTCCCTCGGGGATTTTTGCTTATTCGGTCATTTCTCCGGCCGGGCCCAGTCAAGGCTGCGGCCCACGGCCTTATGCCAGCCTGCCAGCAACTGATGCCGCTTGTCCTCGGCCATGTCGGGGGCGAAGTCCACGTCGCAGCTCCACAGGCGGCTGATCTCGTCGGTGTCCTTCCAGACGCCCACCGCAAGCCCGGCCAGATAGGCCGCGCCCAGGGCGGTGGTCTCCCGAATCATGGGGCGGCGCACCGCCTTGTTCAGGATGTCCGCCTGGAACTGCATCAAAAAGCGGTCCCGGGAGGCGCCGCCGTCCACCTTGAGTACGCTTAAGGGGATGCCGGTATCCTTCTCCATGGCGGCCACTAAATCCGCCGACTGATAGGCGATGGACTCCTGTGCCGCCCGGATGATGTGCTCCCGCTTGGTGCCCCGGGTGATGCCCACAATGCAGCCCCGGGCGTACATGTCCCAGTGGGGCGCGCCGAGACCCGTGAAGGCGGGCACCAGATACACCCCGCCGGTGTCCTGCACCTTCTGGGCGTAATACTCCGCGTCCCGGCTTTCGGTGAAGAAGCGCATCTCGTCCCGCAGCCACTGGATCACCGCACCGCCCACGAAGACGCTGCCCTCCAGCGCATACTGCACCGGCTGGCCCTTCACGGTGGCGGCAATGGTGGTGAGCAGGCCGTTTTCGCTCTGGTGGCGGGTCTCGCCGGTGTTCATGAGCAAAAAGCAGCCGGTGCCGTAGGTGTTTTTGGCCTGCCCGGCCTCAAAGCAGCCCTGCCCGAAGAGGGCCGCCTGCTGGTCGCCCGCGATGCCCGCCACCGGCACCTGCACCGGGCCGATGGTGGTATAGCCGTAGATCTCGCTGGAGGAGCAGACGGTGGGCAGCATGGCCCGGGGAATGTCCAGCAGCTCCAGCAGCTCGTCGTCCCAGTCCAGCGTGTCGATGTTATACAGCATGGTGCGGGAGGCATTGGTGCGGTCGGTCACGTGGGCCTTGCCGCCGGTGAGCTTCCAGACCAGCCAGGTGTCCACGGTGCCGAACAGGATTTCGCCCTTTGCCGCCTTTTCCCGGCTGCCGGGCACCTGGTCCAGAATCCATTTGATCTTGCTGGCGGAGAAGTAGGCATCCGGCACAAGGCCGGTCTTTTTGCGGATGGTCTCACCGTAGCCCTTTGCCACCAGCTCGTCGATGATGGGGGCGGTGCGGCGGCACTGCCACACGATGGCGTTGTAGATGGGCCGGCCGGTCTCCTTTTCCCACAGGATGGTGGTCTCCCGCTGGTTGGTGATGCCGATGCCCGCGATGGCCGCCGGGTCCACCCCGCTTTTTGCCACCACCTCCATCATCACGCTGTACTGGCTGGACCAGATCTCCATGGCGTCGTGCTCCACCCAGCCCTCCTTGGGATAGATCTGCTCAAACTCCCGCTGGGTCATTTCCAGGATGTTCTGCTCCTCGTCGAACAGAATCGCCCGGCTGCTGGTGGTTCCCTGGTCCAGGGCAAGGATGTACCGGCTGCTCATTGCATTTCCTCCTTTGCCGCGCCCTGGGCCTCCAGCGCGCGGGTGGTCACAAAGTCCGCCCCGGTGCCGCACACGTTGGCCACCGTCACCTGGCCAAGGGCCACCGGCGCGGTCAGCTCCAGGCCGTCCAGCGCCTGCATGGCCTCAAAAATCAGCCCCTTGGGAATGGGCTTTGTGGTCTTCACCGGGCAGCGGGGATGGGCCGCACCCCGCACGGCCACCGTGCTGGTGATGGTGCGGGTGGGGTTCGTTAGTTCTATTTTACCATATTCTTCGCCCCGTGGGCAGGTATTTCCCGTCACTTTGTAGCCATTGTTCTCGTCCACGTGCAGACGGCAGCCCTTGGGGCACACGATGCAGATCAGTTCCTTCATGCCTGTTCCTCCTCTACCGCCACTTCCAGCGCGCCCTTGGCCTTTGCCAGCAAGGCGGCGGGCAGGGTGATGTGCTCCATCTCGCCGGGGGCCAGATGCTCCCGCTTGAAGCGGGCCAGCGGCTCGCCTCCGCTTTCGACCACCACCGCCGAATTGCCGTACACCCGGCGCACCCGGAAGAAGATCTCCAGCTTTTTGTCCACCGCTGCCGGGCGGACTTTCTGGGGCACGGTATAGCCCACACCCTCGCCGTTTGTGATCTCCACCGCCGGGCCGTCGTTTGTCTGGCCCAGCGCATACCGGGCGGCGGCGGCACCGGCCCGCTGGCTCTCGGCGGTGACGAAGTCCACCAGATCGTGCACATGCACCACATTGCCGCAGGCGAACACGCCGGGGGCGCTGGTCTCCATGTTCTCGAACACCACCGGCCCCTTGGTGCGGGGGTCCAGAGTGATGTGTGCGCCGCTGGTGAGCTCGTTTTCCGGGATCAGGCCCACGCTCAAGAGAATGGTGTCGCAGTCAAAGACCATCTCGGTGCCGGGGATGGGGCGGCGGTTTTCGTCCACCTTGGCCACCACGGCCCGCTCCACCCGGTCCTTGCCCTGGATGTCGATGATGGTGTGGGAGAGATACAGGGGGATGTCGTAGTCCTGCAAACACTGGACGATGTTTCGCATCAGCCCTCCGGAATAGGGCATGACCTCCACGCAGGCCAGTACCTTGGCGCCCTCCAGTGTCATGCGGCGGGCCATGATGAGGCCGATGTCGCCGCTGCCCAGGATCAGCACCCGCTTGCCCACCATGTAGCCTTCCATGTTCACGTACCGCTGGGCCGCGCCCGCGGTGAACACGCCCGCCGGGCGGGTGCCGGGGATGCCGATGGCGCCCCTTGTGCGCTCCCGGCAGCCCATGGCCAGCAGGATGCTCCTGCCCCGCAGCAGCCGGTAGCCCAGGGTTTTGCTGATGGCCTGCACGGTGTGGGCCTGGGCGTTCACCTCCAGCACCATGGCCCCCAGCATCACTTCGATGCCGGTGCCCTCCAGCTGCTGGATGAACCGCCCGGCGTATTCCGGGCCGGTGAGTTCTTCTTTAAAATGGTGCAGGCCGAAGCCGTTGTGGATGCACTGGTTCAGAATGCCGCCCAGCTCCTCGTCCCGCTCTAAGATCAGCACATGCTCCGCGCCGTTTTCTCTGGCGCTCAGGGCGGCTGCAAGGCCCGCCGGGCCGCCGCCCACCACAATCACATCATATTCCTGCCGGTCTGTCATACGGTTTTGTCCCCCTTTGCCTGTTTCGTCCGGCCGGTGAGCAGAATGCTGCCCGCGGCCTCCTGCGGGATGTCCAGCGGGCTCTTGCCCAGCTCCCGGCTTAAGATCTCCATCACCCGGGGGCCGCAGAAGCCGCCCTGGCAGCGGCCCATGCCCGCGCCCACCCGGCGCTTCACCCCGTCGATGCTGCTGGGCGGGATGGCCGTATGGCAGGCGGCGATGATCTCGCCCTCGGTCACGATCTCGCACCGGCAGATGACCCGGCCGTAGCTGGGCTCCCGGGCGATGATCTCCGCCTTCTCCTCGCCGGTCAGTTCCTTGAAACGAATCCGGATGCGTCTGGTCACCGGGTTCGGTTTCTCCGTCAGAACAAGGCCCGCTTCGGCCAGCAGGGCCGCGGCCTCCTCGCCCACCGCTGCAGCGGCGGAAAGGCCCGGGCTCTTCATGCCCGCCAGATCCAGCATACCGGGGGCCGCCCACTGGATGACGAAGTCCGGCCGGTCGGTGTTGGCCCGGATGCCCGCAAAGTTGCGGATGCAGGCGGAAAGGTCCACGCGGGGCACGCTCCTGCGGGCGCTCTGCGCCACCTGGGCAAGGCCCATGGCGGTGGTGGCAGTGTCGGCGGAATCGGGAATGTCCTGGGCGTTGGGGCCGACGATCAAGTTGCCGTGTACCGTGGGGGCCACCAGCACGCCCTTGCCCGCGGCGGTGGGGCACTGGAAGATGACCCGGCCCACGGTATTGCCGGCGGATTTGTCCAGCAGGTAATACTCGCCCCGGCAGGGTTTCGTCACAAAATTCTCCGGCGCGGCCAGCGCGTGCACTTTGCCCGCGTCCACACCGGCGGCGTTCACCACAAAGCGGGCTTCAAAGTCGCCCCTTGTGGTCTCGATCTTCCAGCCGCCCTCGATGGGGGCAAGGCCGGTGACCCGGGTTTCCAAGTGCAGGTCAGCCCCGTTTTCCACCGCGTTTTCCGCCATGGCCAGCGCGAACTCCCAGGGGCTCACGATGGCCGCGCTGGGCGCGTGCAGGGCGGCGGTGATCTCCGGCGAGAGGTTCGGCTCCAGCTCCCGGGCGGTTTCGCCGCTTAAAATCTCCAGCCCTGGCACCCCGTTGGCGGTGCCGTTTTCATACAGCCGCTGCAGGGTTTTCTCCTGCTCGGGACCGAAGGCCACCACGAAGCTGCCAATCTGTTTATAGGGCACATCCAGCGCGGCGCAGATTTCCTTTGCCATTGCGCTGCCCCGCACGTTCAGCCGGGCCATGGCGGTGCCGGGCTCCGGGTCATAGCCCGCGTGCAGAATAGCGCTGTTGGCCTTGGTGGTGCCCATGGACACATCGTTTTCCGCTTCCAGAATCAGCACGCTGACCTGCTTTTTCGCCAGGTGGTATGCCACCGCCGCGCCGGTCACGCCGCAGCCGATGATTGCCACATCTACCATAACTGTTTCCTCCTTTTATTCCGCAGCCTGACCCAGCCGGAAGGTGAGCTTCACCGGGTTGTGGTCGCTGTAAGCAAAATTGGTGTCGATATGTTCCGCCGTGGCGGTGATGTTGTCCGAAACGAGAAACCCGTCCAGCACGGTGGTGTAGTTGACCCCCGGCTCCCAGGGAATGTCCGCGGTGCGGCAGGTGGGGGTCTGGTACTCATTCTCCGCCCGCTGGAGGGAAAAGCCCTCGGGCAGGTCCGCGTCGGTGAGCTGGGCCACCCAGCCCGGCAGCTGCTGGCCGCTTTCAAAGGCCTCGGCTGTACCCTCGCCCAAAGCGTGGTTGAAGTCGCCGCCCACGATCACGTAATTGCCCTTTTCGTATTCCTCACGCATCACGCCGCAGAGCATTTCCAGCTGGCGGGCCCGCACGGTGCCGCCCTCGTCGTAAGCGGACATGTGGCTGTTGATGAGCACCAGCTCACCCCCACCCTCCACCGGGATGCGCAGCTGGGCAAAGCAGCGGTCCAGATCGGTGAATTTTACAAAGAAGCTCTCGTCCACCGGGTAGCTGCGGCGCACCGCTTCCTCCACCTGATACCGACTGAAGGTGAGCAGGCCCGCGTCCACCGCGCCGTGGGGGTCGTGGAAGGGGTAGAACAGGTACCGGGTGTGGAAGTTGGAGGCAAACACCGCGCCGTAACCGGGCAGGCCCTCTTTCAGCAGGGTGCTCTGGTCCACCTGCCAGCTGCGGTGGGCATCCACGTCCACCTCCTGCAAAAGCAGGAAGTCCGCGTTCTGGGCGGCGATGGTCTCCAGCGCACCCTGGGTGTTGGCCAGCACCGATTCCCTGCTTTTTGCCTTGCCCCATTTGCCCTGCACCGGAGTGCCGTCCGCCATGGTGCCGGTGTCCATGAAGAAGCTGTAGTCCGGCCCATAGGCCCCAAAGCCGATGTTGTAGGTCAGGGCGGTGTAGTCCTGCCCGGAGGCCAGTTGCCCGGTCTGGGGATTTTCCACCGTTAGAACCTCCCCGTCCGGAATGCGGTAATAGCCGGTTTGCAGGTAGAGTACATAGCCACCCACCGCCAGCACCAGAGCCAGCACGAGCGCCAGCAGCGCCAGCCCGATTCGTTTGAACCATTTCCTTTGCTTTGTCATCATGCACCTCGTTTTGATTGCTGAATTTCGGGGGCGGCAGTTTTGGGCGTGAAGGTCGTGGCAGCACCCAATGGGCGGTGACACGGCCTTTCAGGTGGTGGAGCGCGCCGGAAAATTTTTTGCGGAATGAACCAAAAAGCGCAGGCAAGCCTTTGTGGATTGGCGAGCATTTTTGGAAAATTCCACGGAAAATTTTGGTGCGATACGCCGCCTGAGCCGTCAGGCGTGAAGGTCGTGGCAGCGCCCAACAAAAAAAGAGCAGCAGAAATACACCGTCATGGCGTTTGTTCTGCTGCTCTTCACTCTTGCACAGGCCGGAGCCTGCCGAAAGCCCCGGGCATTTTTCTGGCGGCACCGTGGCCGCGTTTACTGGTCATACTATTATTATAGAGGCCGCTGCCGCCGGGGCGCAATGGGCAGACCCGCAAAAATTATCCCCGGCTTTTTGTGCCATGCGCACAAAGCGTTGTGGGGCCCGGTGGCGGAGTGCTATAATAGGTATCATCACAAACGAAAAGAGGATGCCCCATGATCACCCCGCTGCCCGCTCTGCTGGAGGAAAACCCCATCATCATCGCCATCAAGGACGAGGAGGGCCTTTCCCGCTGCCTTCAAAGCCCAAAGCCGGTGGTGTTTGTTTTGTACGGCTCGGTGGTGAGCATCCCGGACATCGTCCGGCGGCTGAAGGAGGCGGGCAAGACCGTTTTTGTGGACGTGGACCTGCTGGACGGCCTTTCCGCCCGGGAGGCAGCGGTGGAATATCTGGTCGGGGCCACCGAGGCGGACGGGGTCATCAGCACCAAGGCGGCGCTGGTGCGGCGGGCCAAGGCCCTGGGGCTTGCGGGGGTATACCGCACCTTTCTTCTGGATAACATGGCCCTGCAAAGCCTGCGCAAAAGCGGCGGCAGCCAGTGGGCGGACTTCATCGAGATTCTGCCCGGCCTGATGCCGAAGCTCATCGCCCGTTTAAACCACGAGCTGAACGCGCCGCTCATCGCCAGCGGCCTGATCGCCGACAAGCAGGATGTGATCGACGCACTGGGCGCGGGCGCGGTGGCGGTGTCCAGCACCTGCCCGGCGGTGTGGGAGCTGTAACGCCGTTACAGCCGTCGGTATTCCCGCGTGATGCACACTCCACCTGCCCCAGCCATTCCGATGCCCAGCACCAGCAGCCACACCCGCCAGGTGCAGAACAGGTGGCTGGCGTACGGCCCCAGCGCTGTATACCAGCTCTGATAGGGCTGCTGGCTTTCAATCAGAGCAAACAGCAGCGCCGCCACCACCAGCAGCACGCCCGCTGCCGCCAGAACCACTGCCGCCGCCATGCGAAAATGTGCCTTTGCCCGCCGGGACTGCTCCCGGCCGTCCGGCTGCTCCAGATCGCCCGGCTGCGCCTGGCTTTGAGCGCCGAACAGCAGAGTGTCGGCGCTGACCGAAAACACACTGCACAGCTGTTCAAACTTTTCCAGATCCGGCCGCGCCTCCCCGGTCTCCCAGCGGGAGATCGTCTGCCGGCTTACGCCCATGCGCTCGGCCAGCTTTTCCTGCGAAAGCCCCGCCTGCTTGCGGCAGGCTGGGATTCGTTTTGCCAGACTCATTCCGTCGCCCTCCTTTTTCTGTCTCCATCATAGCAGGTCGATAGGAATTTTTCCAGCACACCGGACGGGAATTCCGCCCGCCGGATGCGTCATCCTGCCCGAGCATGCACAAAAAAGGCCCCGGCCAGCGGGTTTGCTGGCCGGGGACCTTTTCTGTTTTTCTTCCGCGGGGGCTTGCTGTGCGCTTAGCCCTCGATCTGGATGCTGCGGGAGGCGGGGGTGACTTCGCCCTTCTTGGGCAGGGTCAGCTCCAGGATGCCGTTGTTGTAGGCAGCCTTGATGGCGGTGGTATCGATGCCGCTCACGTCGAAGCTCCGGCTGAAGGAACCGAACTTCCGTTCCCGGCGCACGTAGTTGCCCTTATCGTCCTTCTCGCCGCTCTCGGAGTTGTGGCGGGCGGTGATCATCAGGTTGTCGCCGTTCAGGTCGATGGCGATGTCCTCCTTGCTAAAGCCGGGCAGCTCCGCCTCCATCAGGTAGGAATCGCCCTTGTCCTGAATGTCGCAGCGGAACTGGCTCATATCACCGAAACCGGTGAACAGGCTGCGCTCCATGTTATCCAGATAGTTGAACAAACTGTTTTCTTCACGGCCAAACGGAATCATACCAAACATAAATTGCTCCTTTGCTCCGCGCCATTTATCATAGATTTTTGTTGTAATGCGGCGCGCATGGTACGCGGGGGCTGCGCCGCTTTGTCAATCGGAATTGTCCGGGTCGCTTCCAAAGACTCTTGCCTTCAGGTCCCGTTCCCTTTTGACAACTATATTCTACCGCCGGTTTGTGACATAAAATCGGTCGATTTATGAACATTTTGTTAATTGTTAGCACTCTACATCTTAGAGTGCTAATTCATTTTCTCCACTCTTTCTGCCATAGATTTTTGTCGCAAGCCTCCCCCTTCCCACCCTGCCGCCGGATGCCCGGTCGCTTGACAAGTATATCGGTAGCTGATATAGTTATATCGGAAGACGATATAACGCTTTCCGAGCAAGCGAAAAGGAGGGCCGCAGATGAACGAACACATCGCACTGACCGAGGCCTTTTACTACATTCTGCTTTCGCTGTATCAGCCGCTGCACGGCTACGGCATCATGCAGAAGGCCGAGGAATGTTCCGGCGGGCGGGTGCGGCTGGCGGCGGGCACTTTGTACGGCGCGCTGAACACCCTGCAGGACAAGGGCTGGATCGAGGCGCTGCCCTGCACCCCGGGCAGCCGGAAGAAGGAATACCGCATCACCGCCGCGGGCCGCGCCGCCGTGGAAAACGAGCTGGCCCGGCTGCGTGAGCTGGTGAAAAACGGCGAACAGGTCACAGGAGGGAATCCGGTATGAAAAAGATCATCCACCGCACGTTTTTTATCTGGAACTTTGAAAAGGAGATCGCCTGGCTGAACGAGATGAGCCGCCAGGGCTGGCAGCTGTGCCGGGCGGGGTTCTTTGTGTATGAATTCGAGCAGGGCGAGCCGGGCGAATACCAGTACCAGCTGCAGCTGCTGCGCAAGACTGACCCGGACTACCTGGCCTTTCTGGAAGAGACCGGCATCCAGCTGGTGGGCCGCTGCCTGAACTGGATCTATCTGAAAAAGAAATCGGACGGCCAGCCCTTCGAAATCTTCTCGGATCTGGAGGGCGTGCTGCGCCATCTGGACGGCGTCATGGCCCTCTGCGGCGTAGTGATGGCGGTTAACGTGCTGCCCGGCTTTGCCAATCTGGCCAACAGCCATCTGCAACAGCTCAGCTGGCTGAACCTGGCGCTGGCCGCCGTGGGCGCCTTTGGCTTCTTCAAGCTGTATCTGCGCCGCCGGGCGCTGACCTCCGAGCAGGACCTGCACCGCTGACCGTTGCCCCGCCCCGCCCGCCGGGGATATAATAAAAAAAAGGCAGGTGTGCAACCATGACCGACGACGAGCTGCTGTTTTTTGACTCCATGCCCCAAATGCTGCCCATCTACGAGGCATTTTGCCAAGGGCTTGCGGACCGGGGCCTTGCCTTCACCGCCAAGGTGAGCCGCACCCAGATTTCGCTGCGCAACCGGTATGTGTTCGCGGCGGTGTCGCTGCCCTGGCGCAAGGTGAAAGGCTGGCCGGAGGAATACCTGCTGGTGAGCCTGGGGCTTTCTTATCACAAGGAGTCCCCCCGGGTGGCGGTGGCCACCGAGCCCTACCCCAACCGCTGGACCCACCACATCCTGCTCACGACCCCCAAAGAGGTGGACGCCGAGCTGCTGGACTGGACCGAAGAGGCCTACCAATACGCCCTCATCAAGTGATGTTAACAAACCGGGCGAAAGCGGCAGGTTTGGTTGGTGGTCTTTTGGCGCGGCTGGCGGTATACTGAAAGGGCAGAATACACACGCCAACAGGAGGTTTTATCCATGAGCTTTGCAAGCGGTTTGTATCACGCCCGCAAAAAGAGCGGCCTTTCCCAGGAGGATGTGGCCAGAAAGCTGGGCGTTTCCCGCCAGACCATCTCCAAGTGGGAGACCGGAGAAACATTGCCGGACATCCGCCAGTCCAAGCGGCTGGCCGTTTTGTACCACATCACGCTGGACGAGCTGGTGGAATACGATTTTGACGAGCAGCAGGCCCGGGAGATGATCGACAGCGTGAGCGAGGAGGCCCAGGCGAAAATCGACTGGAACAAGGTCTGGAGCAAGAAATACCCGGTGCTGGCCACCTACCACAAGACGGTGCGCATCCAGGACTACGCCCCCCAGCTGCGGGAGATGCTCACCCAGCTGCAGGTGGAATACGGCTACAACACCACCGACGCGCTGCTGGTGTTAAAGGACATCCTGGCCCGGGTCTGGAAGGGCCAGATGTGACATTTGAGAGAGGACACCCCATGGACTACACCCGCGACGAGCTGACCGAGGCAAAGCGCCAGATCGACTCCACCCTGCACAAGCTTCGCCAGACGGTGAAGACCTTTGAAGCAAAGGAAGACCCGACCCGCTATAAATCCCAGCTTACGCTGGCAAAGCGGCGCATCGAGGCCTTCACCATCGCCAATGAGCTGATCCAGCGGGAGCTGGACACTCGAAACCAGTAATTTTACCGCAGCCGGGGCAATGCAAATTGTTCCCCGGCTGTTTTTTTGGTATAATGAGAAATAATTCGCCCAATCGTTTTTGATTCCTGCGAGGTATCCCGTTATGCCCATCGACATGAAGCTGGTGATCGCCGGCCAATTCAAGGAGCTGGTGCGCCGGGGCAATGTGGACAAGATCACCGTGACCGCGCTGATCGAGGAGTGCCACATCTCCCGCCAGACCTTTTATTACCATTTTCAGGACATCAACGACGTGATGGAGTGGTCTGTCCGCCGCGAGACCGAGCAGCTGCTGCGCCAGAGCCTGGAGCTGCCCCAGCTTCGCTGCGGTCTGGAGCTGCTGATCGCCCACACCGCCGGACAATTCGACATGCTGCACAAGCTGCTCTGCTCCCACCGGCGGCAGCGCTTCACCGATGCCCTCACCGCCTGCGTGCGGGTCTTTCTGAACGGGCTGCTGGAACGCTTTATGCCAAACTTCGCGGTGAACCAGCCGGACCGGGAGGTCTTTCTGGATTACAATTCCCGGGCGCTCACCGGTGTGCTGCTGGACTACGGCGGCCGCCGCGAGCTGGATGCCGCCCGGCTTTCCGCCCAGCTGGAACGGATTCTGCTGCGCCAGCTGGCCGAGCCGCTGGAAGAGATGTAACCAATCAAAACAAAACGCCAAAGCGGCGCGCACCCAAGGAAATTTTCCCCGGTGCGCGCCGTTTTTTTGCCGGTCAAAATTTTCGCTCTGTCCTTACAGAAACGCCGGGCCATAAAGCAGGCTGACAGCTTCGCTTTTTTGTAAGGACACAGCAAAAAAACTGCATCTGGCGGCAAACTCCGAAAGCTGTTATAAAGAAAACAAACTACCCGGTTTCCCCGCCCCGTGCGGCCGAAAGCCGGGCCAGAACAAGCTATTTTCACCCTTATTTTCACCCTTACAGAAAAGGAGAACTTTTATGCATTACATTGTGACCGGCTGCGACGGAAAGCTGGGCTGCCGCACCGCCGAGCTCATGCTGCAACAGGTGGCCCCCGCCGACCTCACCTTCACCTGCCCCTTCCTGAACCGTCTGGACCCGGAAAAGAAGGCCCGCTGGGAGAGCCTGGGCGTGAAGGTATGCCAGGCAAACTACGATGACCCGGATGAGATGGTCCAGGCCTTTGCGGGCGGCGACCGCGTCTTCATCGTCTCCGCCGTGACCATCGGCGAGATTCGGGTGCGCCAGCACAAGAACGTGGTGGACGCTGCCATTGCCGCGGGCGTGAAGCACATCACCTACACCTCCTTTCTGGGCGCCAGCGACCCCGCCTACGCCCACGTGTATGTGCCCCCCGACCACACCGCCACCGAGGCCTACATCCGCCAGCGCCACGAGGAGTTCTTCGCCTATCTGGATTCCATGCACATCCCCCGCACCGCCACCGGCGACTATTCCCGGTCCCCGGTGCCCTGGTGCGGCAACGACATGGTGACCAACGAGGGCAGCATCGCCGAGGGCCTGATGGATGTTGCCTCAGATGATGTGGAGCTGCTCACCGGCCGCAAGCCCATGACCGCCCGCGAGCTGGCGCAGAACTACAGCTACATCTGGGAAAATCACGTGACCAACTGGAAGGACATTCGCTGATTTTTCCCGTTCCCATACTGTTCTATTCCTTCTTCTCATGGGGCATTTTTGAAGATGCCTCCAAATCGCAAAGCCCACCCGGCCCTGTTGTAACATGGGGCCGGGCGGCTTCTTTTTGCCCGGATTGGCGGGCCTGCGCGGCCGGTTTTCCTCCGGTGCAACCGCCGGTTGACAAATTGAACAGCAAACTGGGTGGCGGAAAACCGGCGCTTTTGCTACAATGAGAGCAGCAAAACAGAACCCGTGAGAAGGAGTTGTGGGATATGATCTTAGCGGAAAAAATTATGAAGCTGCGCAAGGCTCAGGGCTGGTCCCAGGAAGAGCTGGCGATGCGATTGGGGGTGTCCCGGCAGTCGGTGTCCAAGTGGGAGTCCATGGCCTCCATGCCGGACCTGGACAAAATCGTAAAAATGAGCGAACTGTTCGGGGTGAGCACCGATTATTTATTAAAGGACAATGCCGCCGAGGAGGAGGGCTGCGCCGCCCCTCTGCCCGAGGAGGGCCCCGCGCCCCGGCCCATCTCGCTGGAGGAGGCCAACGCTTATATGGACCTGAGCGAGCGCTGCCACAAATTCATTGCGCTGGCGGTGGCGCTGTTCATCCTGTCGCCGGTGCCGCTGATCGCCATCGCCGGCATGGCGGAGCACGGCCGCATCGCCCTCACCGAGGACATGGTCGCCGCCATCGGCCTGCTGCTTTTGTTCGTGATCGTGGCGGCGGGCGTGGCCATCCTGCTGCCCAGCGGCATCCGGCTGGAGCGGTATGAATTTTTGGAAAAGGAGCCCATCGCCACGGAATACGGGGTGGCGGGCATCGTGGAGGCCAAGCGGGAGGCCTTCGCCCCCACCTACCACACGGGTCTGGTGGTGGGCATCGTGCTGTGCATTCTCAGCGTGGTGCCGCTGTTCTTCTGCATGGCGCTGGAGGCCGAACTGGCCTGCGTGTTCGCGGTCTGCCTGATCTTAGTCCTCATTGCTGTGGGCGTCTATATCATCATCCGGGTGGTCTGCCCCTGGGAGGCCTACGAAAAGCTGCTGGAGGAGGGCGACTACACCCGGGAACACAAGGCGGAAAACCGGCGCAATGACCCCTTTACCGGCTTCTACTGGTGCCTGACCACCGCCATCTATCTGGCGGTGAGCTTTTACACCGGCCAGTGGACCCGCACCTGGATCATCTGGCCGGTGGCGGCGGTGCTGTTCGCGGCGCTGCTGGCCCTGCGCCGGATGCTGCGCCAGCCCCGCTGACTCTCTGCCCATGCCCCGGACCTTCGGCCCGGGGCATTTTTGTAACCAGCGGGCAGAAAAACCTGCCCGGCGCGTAACCACCCGTCGCTTGTGGCGGCGGGCGGGATGCACTACAATAAAAGCAGAAGGAGCGCGGCGCACATCCACCCACCCGAACAAAGGAGCACACCATGGAACTGAACCGGATGAAGATTGGCGCGGCCATCGCGGCCCGCCGCAAGGCAAAGGGCCTGACCCAGGAGCAGCTGGCGGCCCGGCTGGGGGTGAGCGCCCCGGCGGTGAGCAAGTGGGAGACCGAGGTTTCACTTAGATAAAGATACCACACCATTCCCACGCTGACTTTTGCTCAACCGATACAGCCGGAGGGCTGGATAACAAGAAAAGGCGGTATGCGCCCCGTGGAGGGGTAGCGTACCGCCTTTTCTTGTGGGGGTTTCCAAAGGGGGCAACGCCCCATTTGGCACACGACTTTGCGGAGCAAAGTGTAGTGTGTTATACGCTCTGTCGGCGTTGCCCTGAAAATACCGTTGCCGCCGGGGAGGGCAAGGGCATTTGACGCGGCAGGAAAGCAGGGCTTTGTTTGGGGCTGGTAAGCCGGAAACAAAGGGCTGATTTCAGCAGCAGACAGGGCGTATTATGAAAGCCCCCGTCCCTCGTCCTCCGCCCCCGGCCTATGGGACAAAAAGTCCCAAAGCTCTGGACACCGTGACCAGATGTGTGGCCACACTCCGGGAAAAGTAGCAGGACGGCAGGAAACCGTCAAGGCTGAAATGAATGGGCTGACGCCCGGCCTTGACCGTTCCCCGCCGCCCCGCTGGATGGGTGGACAAGGTGGCCAATCCCTAAAAGTGTTTGGCCGCACTCGTTCATTTTGGGGCCTTTCTTCTCCCAAAATTGAAATGGGCGGGAAAGCCCTAAAATGGCTTTCCCGCCTTGATTACCCATTAGCAAAGACGGGCGAGACTGTCAACGGCGGCGCTGAAAGCGCCGTTCATCTTGACCGTTGACTGGCTCGCCTGGCTTTGCTACTGCCCGTAAGAGATGGAAAAACAAGATGGAAAACAAGGTTAAAAATGGTTGACAAGTCTATCGGATGTGTGTTATACTGTGCGACAGTTTGAGATTGGAAGGAGGCTTACGTGTGTTAATTTGTGTACGCTAATAAGCAATAAAAAGTAGAAGTACCTTTCCACATGATGGTGGGCTTTTTTTGCGTGCGTATGCAAAGGAACACGTAGGTTTGACACGAGCAGTCTTTGAACTGTATCGTGGTGTTTTTTCGTGCTTTGTTGTTATGCAGGCGTCTGCCCTCTCTGTGGGACAACGCCTGCTTTTTATTGCAGAAACAAAGGAACAATGCAATAAAAAAGGAGGTTCGCATTATGACCCAAAACAACAATTCATGGAGAAAAACTTATTTTACACTTCTTGCCGGACAAGCAATATCCTTTATTAGCAGCGGTATTTTGCAAATGGCCATTATCTTTTATTTGGTTGCGAAAACTAATTCTGCAATCATATTGACGGCGGCAACACTGATTGGATTTTTGCCGCAAGCCTGTTTAGGCCCGTTTGCAGGTGCTTTTGTTGACCGGCACAGCCGTAAAAGCGTAATGATTGGTGCGGATTTGATAATTGCCGCCGCTGGCGGTATTCTGGCGCTGGTGGCGTTTTACATGGAATTGCCCGTATGGTCTATTATGGTTGTCCTGTTAATCCGAAGTGCGGGAACTGCTTTTCATTCTCCAGCATTCAGCGCAGCAACACCTATGATTGTGCCAAAAGAGGAACTTACAAAATGCGCTGGTTACACGCAGACCATGCAAGCAGTAAGTGCGATTATCAGTCCAGCTGCCGCAGCGTTTTTATATGCTGTTTGGCCTCTTAATGCAATTATATTGTTAGATATTGTGGGTGCAATCCTTGCCTGTGTGACTGTTGCGATTTCGTCCATACCAACGCCTGAACTATGTCCAGAAACGAAAAGACAACAGTTTTTACAGGATATGAAAGAGGGGTATGTGGTATTAAAGCAAAACAGGGGCCTCTTTGCTCTGCTCTGGATTGGTGTAATTTATATGTTCTTTTATATGCCAATCAGTACGCTTTTTCCTCTCATCTGTATGTCATACTTCAAAGGAACACCGGCCCATGCCTCTGCCGCTGAAATTGCTTTTGCGGTTGGTATGCTGCTTGGCGGAGTCATTCTGAGCATTTGGGGCGGTTTTAAGAAACGGCGGTACACCATCGGTCTTTCCGTTCTCCTGATGGGCGTTAGCATTATGCTCTCCGGGCTTTTGCCGCCAGACGCATTTCTTGTCTTTGTTGTGTGCTGTACTGTTATGGGAATTTCCGCTCCATTTTACGGTGTGCAAAATGCGATTTTTCAAGAAACGGTCAAACCAGAATATCTGGGGAGAGTTTTTTCTCTACTGACAAGCGCCGCTTCCCTCGCCATGCCGTTTGGCCTTGTCATTTCCGGGCCTCTGGCGGAGCGGCTGGGAGTTGAGAAATGGTTTGTCATTTGCGGAATTGGCATTATCATCGTTGCGCTTGCCGTATTTTTACTACCCGGTTTGAGAGAGATTGACAATACGCAATAATCAACTGCACCTTTTTCTATTACTAAACAAAATGCCTGGATGGTGGTTCTGAAAAACCAGAACCGCCGTTCAGGCATTTTTTATCTTCGTCCTCTCTGCGGTTTTGGATTCTTCAGCAAGTCGGATTTTTCCGCAATCTTTTTCAGCCACTTCCGTTCTTCTACTGACAGCTTCCTAAAATTCAGCTTGAGCCGTTTGCAGATAAACGCCAAGTACGCTTGTTCCGTGTCGCTGTCCTGGCTGACGATTTCACCAGCAGTTTCCAGCATTTCTTTTAGCGGGTTATCCTCTGGGACGCTGAAAAAATCGTCCTTGTGTGTTTCCCGCAGAGCAAGGGCAATCCCGTTTATGTCCCGTTGTATCACATAGCGGCAAAACTCGTCCTCATCAATATGGGCGGTGATAAGCTGTCTTAACTGCGTATCACTCATGCCAGGATTATGCTTTTTTATAACAGTTGCGCTCATCGTGTCCACTATGGCGTTTGCACCCTGCGCCTGTTTCAGTGCCGTTCCGTTCACATAGATTTCAAGGTCAGCCATCAGCCGGGGGAAATCCGGGTGCGCCGCCAGCTCACACAGCAGGGTATTGTCTATCCTCCCGCTTTTCAGCAGGTCAATCATTTCATCACTCAAACGCAGGTCTGCAAGATCGGCGTTTGGGTGATTTTTCATTTCAGACAGCCCCAGCAGATAATCAGCGGTCACACCGTAAAACTTCGCCAGCCGGATAAGGGCATAGTGGCTGATGTCCTTGAAGTCTTCCGTTTCGTAACTGCCCAGCGCAGACTTGGAAAGCCCGGTCTGCTCCGCAAGCTGCCCCAGCGTCAAGCCACGCTCCACACGTAGGTCTTTTAATCGCTCTTGTATGGATAAAGACATATTCACCCTCCTTGCTAGCTCAACGAAAGAGAAGCCGTTATGCTATGTACTATGCTCATAGCATAACGGCATAGGCATTTACAGTTTTATTTTACCATTTGCTACATCTTCACGAAATTTATCAACAAGCTTCGCTGTCAGCTTGGATTTACCGTAGTGTTCAAGTACAAAAGTACGATAACTTTTTCCATCTACAAGCACATCACTTTTTCTGGTCAACAACCAATTTCCGTTACCTCCTCCCTGTTCTCTAATATTCCAGTCTTTCCCATATCTTTTATAGATTTCATCTTTTTTACCTTGAACAGACATTGATTCGCTTGGAATATAAACAATTTGCATAATAGCTCCTCCTTTATTTTGTGCAAGAAGACCAGAAACCTGAATTTGTCTTTTATCTTTTTTTGATTATATCACAAATCCGAGAGCGTGGAAATAGGGAGTTTTTCAGGCTGATTTCCTACCTCTTGGATATACGGCACAGGCGGTCAAAAAGGTGTAGACTTGGGATAGTTCATCGATGGACAAGCACCTTGGAAACAGAACACGCCAAAGAAAACGGAGGGACGCATGAGCAAAAGACCCTATCAACACCTGCCGCCGCTGGAACACAGGCCGGACGGCTCCCCCTACCGCATAACCCCGCCCCAGAAGAGACGAGCCAGCGGCCTGATACGCCGGGAGTGCTGCAACTGCGAGGACGGAAACTGCCTTGCGCTGGACGATGGCGACACCTGCGCCTGTCCGCAGATGATTTCGTTCTCCGTCTGCTGCAAGTGGTTCCGCTGGGCGGTCTTGCCGCTGGACAGGACGCTGGAAGCGGAGATTTACCGGGACAGGGACTTGAAACGCTGTGCGGAGTGCGGCGGTGTGTTCGTCCCGAAGTCCAACCGGGGCAAATACTGCCCGGACTGCGCCGCCAGAGTTCACAGGCGGCAGAAAACAGAAAGTGAACGGAAAAGGAGGTCTGCTGTGGACAGTTAAGAGCGGGAAAAGCCTTGATTTGCAAGGCTCCGCAAGCCCTCAACCGGGGCGGCTGGTATCATTTATCATTCGCCCCGGAAAACGGGCCTCTAACCGTCCACAAAACACGCTATGACAAACACGATTTATATTCACCAGCCGGAAAAGGCGTTCAGTTTCACCCGGCTCCCCAATTTCCTTTTTGAAGCACCCACATTCCAGCCCTTGAGCAACGAAGCGAAGGTGCTGTATGCCTTTGTCCTGCGCCGGGCGGAGTTGTCCCGGAAGAACGGCTGGGCGGACGAGTACGGGCGGGTCTACCTGTACTACCCCATCTGCGAGGTGGTCGCTTTGCTCCGCTGCGGGCGGCAGAAAGCGGTCAACACCCTGCGGGAGTTGCAGTATGCGGGGCTGGTGGAAATCCAGAAACAGGGCTGTGGAAAACCCAACCGCATTTACCCGAAATCCTATGAAGCGGTTCCAAACACCGACTTCAAGAAATCCGGTTATGGTACGCCGGAGGGCTGAAAACCGTACTTGGCGAGTACGAAAATCAATCCTCTTGAAGTACGGAAATCTGACGGTATATAGAAATACAGAGATTAAAACCATCTATTTACATTCATTCCATTCCAATCCTATCAGAGATATTTTCGGCGGGAAAACCCGCCGGAAAGGAATGGAATGGGGAAAGGAGTTCAATGGCACAACACGCAATTTTGCGATTTGAGAAGCACAAGGGCCACCCGGCGGGGCCGCTGGAAGCCCACCATGAACGGAAAAAGGAGCAGTACGCCAGCAACCCGGACATTGACACCAGCCGGAGCAAGTACAATTTCCACATCGTCAAGCCGGATGGCCGCTACTACCATTTCATTCAGAGCCGCATCGAGCAGGCCAGATGCCGCACCCGCAAGGACAGCACTCGGTTTGTGGACACGCTGATTACCGCCAGCCCGGAGTTTTTCAAGGGCAAGTCCCCAAAGGAGATAGCGGCCTACTTCCAGAGGGCGGCGGACTTCCTCATTGACCGGGTGGGCCGGGAGAACATCGTTTCGGCTATGGTACACATGGATGAAAAAACGCCCCATCTGCACTTGGTCTTTGTGCCGCTGACAAAGGACAACCGCCTGTGCGCCAAAGAAATTATCGGCAACCGGGCCAATCTGACGAAGTGGCAGGACGATTTTCACGCCTGTATGGTGGAGCAGTACCCCGACCTGGAGCGTGGGGAAAGCGCCAGCAAGACGGGCCGGAAGCATATCCCCACCCGGCTGTTCAAACAGGCGGTCAACCTCTCCAAACAGGCGAGGGCCATTGAAGCGGTTCTCTCCGGCATTACCCCGCTGAACGCCGGAAAGAAGAAAGAGGAAGCCCTCTCCATGCTGAAAAAGTGGTTTCCGCAGATGGAGAACTTCTCCGGGCAGTTGAAAAAGTACAAGGTCACAATCAATGACCTGCTGGAAGAAAACAAAAAGCTGGAAGCAAGGGCAAAGGCCAGTGAGCAAGGCAAGATGAAAGACCGCATGGAACGGGCAACGCTGGAAAGCGAATTACACAATCTCCGCAATTTCGTTGACCGTATCCCGCCGGAAGTGCTGGCGCAGGTGAAACGGCAGCAGCGGCACACAGTAAAGGAAAGGTGATAGATATAAGCAGAAATTTTCGCCGCCCCTGTGCGGCATTGTACCTTGAAAACTGAATATGGAGGACACTGGATGGCAAAAAGCGAAAGCGATATTTTTACGCCCCGGACAGGGCAGGTCATACAAACAGAGAACGGCACGCAGTATTTTGTATGTGGGAACAACCGTATAAAAATCTCCGAACACTTCGCCGCAGGCGGGAAGCCCCTCGGTGATCTGATTGTAGATGTGGTGCGGCATACCGCAGAAAAAGCCGCTTCAACCTGATAGCCCATCATTGATAACACGCCCACGCTTATGATATAATTGCCATAGAGCAAAAGTATTGTAAGCGTGGGTTGTTTCTTTAAGAAGGAGGATTTTTAACGGTGAAACAACCTTACAATACTACGATTTACAACACGGCGCTTTATATGAGATTGAGCCGGGACGATGAAAACTATGGTGACAGCGTAAGCATTGAAACACAGCGGACAATCCTGCAACAGTACGCAAAGGAACAGGGACTTCATGTAGTCGGTGAGTATGTGGACGATGGCTGGTCGGGGACGAACTTTGAACGCCCGGATTTTCAGCGCATGATGGACGATGTGGAAGCCGGAAAAGTAAACTGCATTGTCACGAAAGACCTTTCCCGTTTCGGGCGGGAACATGTGATGATGGACTACTATCTGGAATTTCTGTTCCCGGAAAAACGGGTGCGCTACATCGCCGTTGCGGAGAATGAGGACACAGAGAAAGGGCTTTCCGATTTTGTCCCGTTCAAAAACCTGTTTAATGAATGGTTTGCGAAAGATACGAGCCGCAAGGTAAAGGCCGCTTTCAAAGCGAAGTTTGCCACAGGACAGCGTATCGGTGCCTATGCTCCCATCGGGTACAGGAAACACCCGGAAATCAAAAACAAGCTGATAATCGACGAGGAAACCCGCTGGATAGTGGAGAAGATTTTTGACCTTGCCATTCATGGCAGAGGGGCGGCCAGTATCACAAGAATACTGATTATGGAAAAGGTTCCCACACCGGGATTTATCAATTTCCAGCGTGACGGGACTTTTGCAAACATCTATGCGGGTGCGCCAGAGGAAAAAAGCTACGCATGGACGATAGCCCAGGTCAAGAGCATTATGAAAGACGAAACCTATATCGGCCATACCATCCACTACCGGGAAACAAACATTTCCTTTAAGAACAAGCGGAGGATACGCAAGCCCCAAAGTGAATGGGTGCGGGTAGAGAACACGCAGGAGCCGATTATCAGCGAACAGGTTTTCCGGCAGGTACAGGAGCAGATAGCAAACCGCCGCAGAAAGTGCAAGGATGGTACGACGCAGATTTTTTCCGGATTGGTAAAATGTGCGGATTGCGGCTGGTCGCTGTCCTATGGGGAGAACAGGCAGAACAGCAAGCCTTACGGCCATTATCATTGTAGCAAGTACGGACAGGGCACACGCCAATGCTCCATGCATTATATCCGCTATGATGTGCTTTACGCCTATGTCCTCTCCCGTCTGCAATACTGGTCGAGGCTGGTACAGCATGATGAAGAACGGCTTTTGAAGCGGCTGTTAAATGCCAATGACAAGGGACAGGCCGCCGCAAGAAAGAAGCAAGCCGCAGAGTTGAACAAAGCGGAGAAGCGGAAAGCCGAAGTCGATACCCTGTTTGCCCGGATGTATGAGGACTGGGCGGCGGGGCGTATCACAGAATACAACTTCTCTATGCTGTCCGGGAAGTACCAGAGCGAACAGGCTGAACTGGACACAAAGATTGAACAGCTTCAATCCGCTATCGCCACTGAAAGCCAGAACGCCGCAGACGCAGAAAAATGGATTGCCTTGATGAAAGAGTGCGTCAATCCAACAGAACTGACCGCCGAACTTTTGAATACGCTGATTGAAAAAATCGTTGTCCATGAAGCGGTCAAAGGTGAGGACGGAAGCCGGGAACAGGAGGTAGAAATCTTCTACCGCTTTATCGGCAAAATTGATTAAATGACACCAATATCTTTAACTATGTGATACCGACACCTCCTACCCGGACATCACTCTGCTCTGCCCGCTGGCCCGGGCGTTGGGCACCAGCGTGGACGCGCTGCTGCAATTTGAAGAGACCTTAAGCGACGAGGAGGTGGTGCGGCAGGTAAACCAGCTGCTGGAAACCGCCATGCGCCAGCAGCCGGACGGCTGGCAGACCGCTGAACAGCAGCTGGAGGAGCTGCTGCATCAGTACCCCAGCTGCACCGCCCTGCAATACAACGCTGTGGCCAGCTATGACGCGCTGACCATGTTCTTCCCCGCGGCGGGTGAGGAGGTGCGCACCCGCTGGCGGGCCCGCAAGCGCCAGTTGCTGGAGCAGGTGCGTGAAAGCGGCAACGCGGCCTACTGGCAGACCGCCACCATCGGGCTGGCGGTGCTGGAGCTCACGGACGGCGATGCGCAAACCGGCGCGGCGCTGCTGCGCCAGCTGCCCGAGCGGGTGGGCGACCCCACCGGGGCCTGGGCCCAGTATTATCTGAAGACAGGCCAGCCCGGCAAGGCGCTGGAAACCATCCAGAAGCAGCTGTATAAGCTGGTCAGCCAGACCCAGAGCCTGCTGGCCACGATGATGAACCCGAAGCTGCTGCCGGAGCCAGCACGCCAGCGGGCGGTGTGCGAGGCCTATGGAGCGCTGGCCCGGGCCTTCGATTTCCCGGACATGAGCGCCGGCCTTGCCATGGAGCTGTGCCTGCAGGAGGGCCAGCCGGACGAAGCCGCCACCTGCTTTGCGCAGTATGTGGAGGTGCTCACCGGCCCGCCCGCCTTTCCCCGGGCGGACATCTTTGCCCCGGGCGTGACCGCCAAGCACCCGGAAAGCGCCGAAGCCAGCAGCCGGGAGCTGCGCCGCCTGCTGCTGGATGAAATCCACAAGGAGGAAAAATACCGCTCCCTAATGGACCACCCGGTGTTCGCCGCCGCCCTCGCCCGGCTGGAGGCGAGCGTCTGAATTTTTCTCCCACTGCACACAAAACCGCCCCGGCGGCCGAAGAGTTCGGCTGCCGGGGCGGTTCTTTTCTTACTCGTTTAAACCTAGGCTCAGGCCAGCTTGGCTTCCAGGTTGGCGCGGATGGCGCGGATGAACTCCAGGCTGTCCACGGGCTTGGTTTCCACGCCCTCGGCCAGGCCGCACAGATCCTTGGTCATCACGCCGCTGGCCAGGGTGTCCAGGCAAGCCTCTTCCAGAGTCTTGGCGAACTTCACCAGAGCCTCGTTGCCGTCCAGCTCGCCCCGCTTTGCCAGCGCGCCGGTCCAGGCGAAGATGGTGGCCATGGGGTTGGTGGAGGTGCTCTCGCCCTTCAGGTAACGGTAGTAGTGGCGGGTCACGGTGCCGTGGGCGGCCTCGTACTCGTAGTTGCCGTCCGGGCTCACCAGCACGCTGGTCATCATGGCCAGGCTGCCGAAGGCGGTGGAGACCATGTCGCTCATCACGTCGCCGTCGTAGTTCTTGCAGGCCCAGATGAAGCCGCCCTCGCTGCGCACCACGCGGGC
>NZ_JAGHKE010000031.1:0-15100 GCF_017889395.1 Allofournierella sp.
TTGTCAACCACACCATCGACGTTATTGTGAAAAACTATCCGCAGGTCAACGAAGATGCGGCGGCAATGTTTACCACACATCTGGCGATGGCAGCCGAGCGTATCCGGCGGGGTGAAGTCGTGGAAGAGCTGGATGAAGCGGTGTGGCAGGATGTGGTGGAATGCCCGGAATATGAGACGGGCTGCCGCCTGATTGAACAGCTGTTTGCCAATCAGTCTGTGGAATTTCCGGAGAGCGAGCGCAGATTCCTTATGCTGCATATCTGCAATATGCTATCAGAATAAGATTTCCGCTGCAACAACAAGGTGCAATGCTTTTTGACCAAAAGCGTGATAACAACTGGTTTTCAAAGGAGGTCATCGAACGATGAAAAAAGCAATCGCCCTGCTGCTGGCATTTTGCATGCTGGCAACCACTGGCTGCACCAGCAGCCCGGCGAGCAGTTCCACCCCCGAAACGTCAAGTACGGCAAGCAGCGCATCGCCACAAGCAGGTGGGCAGACGGAAGAACTCGGCCTGGAAGAACAGATGGATGCTTTCTGGAACGAAGAGCTGGATACCCGCTTGAAGGAAGAGGCGGGATATCCCAACGGTTCCGAAGGTATGGGCGCCGTAGTTCTGGCCATCAAGGATGGAAAAACTATATTTGAAAAGGCATACGGGTACGCCCATTATTATGATGCCGATTACGAGGCGGAAGGTTCCACCTACGCCAACCCGGTATATGTTAAAACCGAAAATCCCCGGGAGATGACCACGGATACCCTGTTTGATCTGGCATCTGTGACAAAGGTTATGGCAACCACCCAGTCCATTATGATTCTTGTGGATCAGGGCGAATTGTCTGTGGACGATAAGGTTGCGGACTATCTGCCCGGATTTGAAGCCAATGGCAAGGGTGATATCACCATTGCACAGCTGCTGACCCATTCCTCCGGTTTGCCGCAGTGGGAAGCCACCTTCCTCTACTGCGACAGCAAGGAAGAGCAGCTGGAGTATATCAAGAATCTGGAGTTGGACCCCACCTTCAAAACGGACGGCTCCGAGCCCAAATATTCCGATTTCTCCTTCATGACCCTGGGCTTTGTGGTGGAAGCTATTACCGGGCAGGACATGGATGTTTTCGTGAAGGAAAATGTTTATAAGCCGCTGGGCATGGATTCCACTACTTACAAACCGCTTGAAAACGGTTTTACTCAGGACCAGATCGCGGCTACCTCGCTGGGCAATCCCTATGAATACCGGATGGTGGATGAGGCCAACTGGCCGGGCTGCGGCTATGACTGCACCAAGGATGCGCAGGCATTTGAGGACTTCACCGGCTGGAGAGACTACACGCTGATTGGCGAAGTGAACGATGGCAATGCCGGCATGGGCGGCAAGGGCGTTGCGGGTCACGCAGGGCTGTTCTCTACCGCGAAGGATCTGGGAATTCTGCTGCAGTGCATGCTCAATGGCGGAGAATATAACGGCGTACGTCTGTACAGCTCCGAAACCGTGGAGCTTTTCACCACCCGTCATACCACCTACCAGGAAAACCATACCGACGATCAGGGAAATCCGGTTCTTTCGGAGGATTTCGGCTATGGCTTCAAGCTGGATCAAAGCTGGATGGGTGAAAGCGCCTCGCAAAAGGTATTCGGCCACGATGGCTTTACCGGCACAACGGTGTTTGCGGACCCGGACAATGATTACATCTTCATCTGCCTGACCAATAAGATGCAGGCTGGTTTCCGCCAGTCTACGACTAACGGTGGGGCAGAGGACGTGAGCAATTATTACAACACCAATTCCTGGGTATCGTTGAATATGAACCAGATCGTCAAGGATTATCTGGGGATCTGATCCATACGGTAATCATATCCGTCTTTGGGGAGGGGGTTCCCCACAAGGCAGATGGCTTACAGATAGCACCCGGTCAAATTTTTAATTAGGAGGAGATTACATGATCCGAATCGTAGTAGGCGGCCAGATCAATAAACAGGAGATCTGTGCCTTCACCCAGAAGTTTATGGGAGATCAGGCAACGGTTGAGATCAAAAATGACCTGGATGCCGTGATGGCAATGCAGGCAGGGCAGTACGATTATTACATTGGCGCCTGCAACACAGGCGGCGGTGGTGCGCTTGCCATGGCACTGGCGCTGCTGGGGGCCCAGAACTGTGCAACGATTTCCATGCCCGGCAAAATCCTGCCGGACGAAGAGATCATCGGCGCGGTCAAGAGCGGGAAAAAAGCATTTGGCTTCACCGCACAGCACGCCGAGATGGTCCTGCCCGTTCTGCTTAAAGCCATTCTGGAAAAATGAGATGAGGTGTGAACTGTTATGGATATTCTGAAATATATCGTAATCGTCGCCATTGGCGCGTTGGCCTCCATGCTGGCAAACCGCGGCATCGCCGTTTTTAACGACGGCTTCCGCGCAGTTGTTCCGCAGTATTATGACAAGCAGATTTCCCGCAAAGAGCTGGCCACGATCAGCTTTTCCATCAGCTTTGGTCTGGTAATTGGTTTTGGCCTGCCCACATCCATCGGTGCAACTATTATTCTGATCCACTGCCTGCTTTTGACCACCGATATTATCGGTACCTGGTGCCCGGACAGCAAACGTGGTCTGGTCATGTCTGGTGTGATCGGCGGCGTATACGGGCTGCTGCTTCTGGTTGGTCTGGAATTTGTTGTGACCCTGTTCGGTCACCTGCCCTACAATTTCCTGAGCGACCTGGGTTCCGTTTCCGGTTTCATGACAATTACCTTCGCCATGTTCCCGGCGCTGGCAGTTGCTTATCAGCACGGCTTTGGCAAGGGCGCTGCAACCGCCGTTGTTACCGTGGTTTCCTGGTTCCTGTTCCGTAAATTCGGCACCTTCAGCATTGGCGAGGGCAGCAGCTTCACCCTGAACGCCGACGGTATGGCCATGCTGGTGGGTGTTATCATGATGCTGGCCTTTGCGGCAAACGTGAAAAGCGAGGGCGGCAACGCCAACGCACAGCTCACGCAGGTATTCTCCGGCAAGCTGAGCCGTATTCGCAAAAACTGGGGGCTGCTGGCTCTGATCGGCGGCCTGATCGCCTGCGGTACCGCTTTCGGTATCGTAGCCGGCGACCCCGCCTCTCTGGCCGCTGTGGCTGAGGAAAACTGGAGCAGCGCCACCATGATCGCGCTGGCCCGTGCCATCGGCTTCGTTCCTCTGGTGTTCACGACTTCCATTGTGACCGGTGTGTATGCTCCTGCCGGCTGCACCTTCGTGTTCGTGGTTGGCCTGATGCTGCATAAGTATCCTCTGGCTGCTCTGATCGTGGGCGCTGGCGTAATGATCGTGGAGCTGCTGCTGATCAACGTGTTCGCAAAGGGTATGGACCGCTTCCCCGGCGTTAAGGATATGGGCGAGCACATCCGTACTTCCATGACGAAAGTTATTGAGATCACCCTGATGGTGGGTGCTGTGATCGGCGCTGAAAAGACCGCTGCCGCTGTGGGCGTTACCGGTATTGGTGCGATGTTCGTAATCGGCTGCGTTCTGCTGAACCGCCGTTCCAAGAAGCCTATTGTGGAAATGGCCATTGGTCCCGTTGCCTGCATCCTCTTCGGCCTGCTGGTGAACGTGCTGCTGCTTCTGGGCATTGTTGCCATTCCTGCGGCGTAACGTGAGTTGGATCATGTGATTTCCTCCGTGTATGAACAGAGGGGGCACTTAGCCCCCTCTGTCCTGTAATGGAGGGCAAGCTGCCAGAAAAAGAAGGAAAACGCTATGACTGGTTATACATTGATGCATGAACATACCACCATTGATCTCAGTGGGGTAAAACAGGATGCGGACTGCCGCCTGGATTGCTATGAGCAGACCAGAGAGGAGTATCGGCATCTGTATGAACTGGGCGTCCGCCGGATTGTGGACGTGACCAACGACGGCATGGGCCGGAACCCGGAGTACATTGCCCGCATGGCGCAGGAGACCGGTATTTCCATTGTGCAATCCACCGGCTTTTACAAAGAGCCCTTTCTGCCCGAGCGTGTCTATCAGCAGACCGTTTCAAAATTGGCTGACTGGATGGTGAGCGAGCTTTGCAGCGGGATTCAGGGCGGGCCCAGAGCGCGTATGATCGGCGAAATCGGTACCAGCAAAAACTGCATGACCGAAATGGAGCAGAAGGTGTTCCAGGCGGCCGCCATCACGGCCAGGGAAACCGGCGCACCCATTTATACCCATACTACACTCGGCACTTATGCGTTGGAGCAGGCCGAGTTCTTCAGGGCACAGGGCCTGCCGCTGGACCGGATTGTGCTGGGTCACATTGACCTGAGCGGTGATCTGGATTATATTCGGCGTATTCTGGATACCGGAATCTGCATCGGTTTTGATACCGTGGGAAAAAACAATTATTTCCCGGATGAAAAGCGTGCAGAATATCTGATGGAGCTGGAGCGGGAAGGCCGTATGGGGCAGATTGTCCTTTCGGAGGATCTTACCCGTAAATCTCATTTGAAGGAATTTGGCGGCATCGGCTACAGTTATCTGTTTGAAACATTCCTGCCCATGCTGCGTGCAGCGGGAATGAAGCAGGAAAGTGTGGACCAGATGCTGATTCACAATCCAGCCCGCATTCTGGGCGATGCCTGACACAAGGGGAGGTAGCATAATGCACACATATCCATTGCAGGCCATTTCCACAGAAGAGGCAATGGCATTGCAGTTCAAAGTCGTGGACAGCATCACCCGGGAATTTGCCGGGCACGAGATCCTCACCCGGGGAGACCTGGGTGTGGTCCCGGGGCTGAACAAGCCCGTTACCACCAAAAAAGCGGAGACGGTGATCGCCCGTGTGTTTGATGCCGAAGCGGCAATGCTGGTTCGCGGAGCTGGAACGGATGCCATTGCGGACGCACTGTTTTCTGTGATCCGCAGCGGAGAGACTCTTCTCGTGCACACCAGTCCGGTATACAGCACCACCCAGACCACGCTGACCCGGCAGGGTATCAACACCGTTGCCGCAGACTTCAATGATCTGGAAGAGATTCGCCGGGTCATGCAGCAGCATCCGGAAATTCGGGCCGCTCTGGTTCAGTATACCCGGCAGAGCATGCAGGATTCCTACGATATGGAGCAGGTTATCCGCACCATCAAGAGTTGCCGACCCATTCCGGTGGTCACAGACGATAACTACGCTGTGATGAAGGTGTCCAAGATCGGTACTCAGTGCGGGGCAGATCTGTCCTGTTTTTCCACCTTCAAGCTGCTTGGGCCGGAAGGCGTGGGTTGCATTGTGGGAAAAAAGTGCTATATTGAAGAATTGGTACGATACAATTATTCCGGCGGTAGCCAGGTGCAGGGGCATGAGGCGCTGGATGTGCTGCGGGGGCTGACTTATGCGCCGGTGGCACTGTCAATTCAGGCCCGGGTCAACGACCGGTTGGTGGAACGTCTGCTGGCCGGGGAACTTCCCGGGATCAAGGATGCCTTCCTGGCCAATGCTCAGTCCAAGGTGCTGCTGGTGGAATTTGAAGAGCCCATTGCGGAGCAGGTGCTTGCCGAAGCCGAAAAGCTGGGGGCGGCACCCAATCCCATCGGGGCTGAATCGCGGTATGAGCTGGTTCCGATGTTCTATCGTGTTTCCGGAACATTCCGCGCAATGGACCCCACCATTACCAGCCGGATGATCCGGATCAACCCCATGCGCAGTGGCGATGATACCGTAATTCGTATCCTGAAAGAAGCCATGAAGAGGGTGAGATAATGTTTTTGTCAAAGCTGCAGCAGGAAAATCCCCGCCTGGTGGACGCCATGGTGGCGTTGCATCGGTCGTGCAAGCTTCTGCCGGACACCTATGTGGTGGACCTTGAGCAGTTCCGGGCCAATGCGCGCGCTATTCTGGACAGTGCACAGGCGAAAGGAATCCGTCTGTACTTTATGCTTAAGCAGCTGGGGCGTAATCCGCGCCTGGCGCAGGAACTGGTAAAGCTGGGGTATGCCGGTGCCGTGGTGGTGGATTTCCGCGAAGCTCAGATCATGATGCGCCATAACATCCCCATTGGGAATGTGGGCCATCTGGTGCAGATTCCGGATGCTCTTGTGGAACAGGTCGTGGCCTATGGCCCCGAAGTGATCACGGTTTATTCCGAGGCAAAGGTGCGCAGGATCAACGAGGCAGCGGTGAAACTGGGCAAAGTCCAGAAGCTGCTGGTCCGGGTCACAGGGGAGAATGACCACATCTATTCCGGCCAGACCGCTGGCATCAGCCTGGCAGAACTTCCGGATTTTCTGGCCCGGATTGGTTCACTGCCCGGAATTAAAGTGGTGGGCGTCACATCCTTCCCCTGTTTTTTGTACAGTGAACAGACGGGACGTATCGAGCCTACGCCCAACCTTCAAACGGTGCTGAAAGCCAAAGGCATTTTGCATGAAAACGGGGTAGAGCCGGAAGTGATCAACACCCCTTCGGCGACCTGCGTTTCCACACTTGAACTGATGGAGCAGTTTGGCGGCAATTGCGGCGAACCCGGGCATGGTCTGACCGGCACAACACCGCTGCATGCACATTCCAGTCAGCCGGAAAAGAGCTGCTGCGCCTATCTGAGCGAAGTATCCCACAATTTTGACGGTCTGGGATACTGCTACGGCGGCGGATTTTATCGCCGGGGCCATGTGGCGCATGCGTTGGTGGGAACCGATGCATCCCGGATGCGCAGCATGGCGGTAATTCCGCCCACAGCGGAAAGCATCGATTACCATTTTGGCCTGGAAAAACCGTGTACGGTGGGTGAGACGGTGATCATGGCGTTCCGGTTCCAGATATTTGTTACACGCAGCGATGTGGCTTTGCTGGACAATCTGGCCACAGGAGAGCCTGTGATCGCTGGAATCTATGACAGTCAGGGTGATGAAAAATGAACAAGTTTATCGTAATCGTGCTGGATGGATTTGGAATGGGGGCCATGGCAGACGCCAAGCAGGCGCGCCCCGGCGATGAGGTGGCCACTACGCTGGGCAGTATCCTGAAAGTGTACCCGGATACAAAACTGCCCACACTGGAACGGCTGGGTCTCATGAATGCCTTCGGAAAGGAAAGTGCGCAGATGCATTTTGCTCCGAGGGCCAATGCAGGCCGGGCGGAACTGATGCATTTCGGTGCGGATACTTTCATGGGGCATCAGGAGATCATGGGAACGCTGCCCAAGCGTCCGCTGGTGCAGCCCTTCCAGGAAAAAGTGGATGCGATCAAGGAGCATTTGGAAGCGCATGGTCATCTGGTGGAGGTTCGCCAGACAAATGGTCTGCGCTATCTGCTGGTGGATCATTATGTGACTGTGGCCGACAACATTGACGCCGACTACGGCATGGCTTACAACTGCACCGCACCGCTGGACAGCATCCCCTTTGAAAAGGAGCTTGAGATCGGGCATCTGGTGCGGGAGATTGCCACCGTGAACCGGGTAATCGTATTCGGCGGCACCGGTAACACCATTGATGATGTGCTGGCGGCAGAAGAGATCCGTGCGGATGCGTTCATCGGCATTCATGCGGTGAAGTCCAAGTCGTATGAGCAGGGATATCAGTGTATCCATCTGGGCTACGGCGTAGATAAAAGTGTGCAGGCACCCACCATTCTCACCAATGCAGGAGTGCCGGTCACGCTGCTTGGCAAAGTGGCAGATATCGTGGCAAACGATGGTGGGCGAAGTGTGTCCTGTGTTCCAACCGCCGAGGTGCTGGATCTGACCATCGACGCGATCCGAACCATGGAGCGCGGATTCATCTGCACCAATGTACAGGAAACGGATCTGGCCGGGCACAGCCAGGATACTAAATGGTATCGGGAGCTGCTGGAAATTGCCGATGAAAAGATCAGCCGGATGCTTCCGCTTCTGGACGAACAGGACGTGCTTGTGGTAATGGCGGATCACGGAAACGATCCGGAAATCGGCCATAACCGGCATACCCGGGAAAACGTTCCGCTGCTGATTTATCACAAGGGCGTCGAGGGCGTTTCTCTGGGCTTACGAAAGAGCCTTTCGGATGTGGGAGCTACGGTGTGCGATTTCTTTGGTGCACCTGCTCCGCAGAACGGCGAAAGCTTCTGGCCGTTGATCCGATAAAGCCAAAACAGATAAGCCGGATTTCCGGCAAACATTTCTCCTACACAGAAAAACACAGAAGAAGCAGCCCCGGCATCGCAAGATGCCGGGGCTGCTTCTATCTCTATGGATATTCAAAAAGAGAATGTATGGCGCGGGCCGTTACTCCTGACGGTTCAGGAACCAGGCAAACCCGAAGGGATACAGCTCCACATTCTGCAGGCTGTTGCGGGTTCCGCCGTAGACCAGTTCCTCAAAGGTGCCCTGCTCGGGGCTGGAAACAGTGACGAACTGGTTGCTGAAGTTGAAGAATGCAATCAGCTTGTGGCCCTGATACCAGCGCCCCACACCCAGAACGTGCTCGGACCCGGTCTCAAAGGTCCACACATCCGCACGGCTGTCGAAGGCGGGCTCGGCGGCCCGGATCATTTCCAGCTTACGCAGGCCCATGAACTGTTTGCCCTGGCGGGTGGAGCTGTCGTGGCGCAGCTCGGCCAGCACCCACTGGAAATTGCCCCGGTGAATGTAGCGGCTGTCGTCCCAGCGTTCGGGGTCCTGATGATAGGAGTAGTCATTCAATTGGCCAACTTCGTCGCCGCTGTACAGTACGGGAATACCACTCTGGACAAGCATCCATGCGTGAAGCATCAGGTCACAGGCGATTGCGCGTTCCAGCTTGAAGGGATCCTTTTCATAGTCCGCAGCTTCCACGCCACACAGAGAGGCGGTTGTACCGCAGAGCCGGGCGTCGCCCAGGCGAGGATCGTCGTTGTACAGCTCGCCCCGGCTGTCGCTGCCGGGCCACTTGCCGGTGAACCAGTCGTTCAGGTACTTCTTGTGGGCAACCTCATTGGATCCGAAGCGGCCGCCCAGCCAGGCATAATCCAGACCCCAGCCGATGTCGTCGTGGCAGCGCAGGTAGTTGAGGAACAAAAACTCCCGGGGCAAAGCACACACAGTGTCCATCTGGTGGCGCAGCAGCGAAACGTCGCCGGTAGCCAGTGTGTGCCAGGTAGTGGCCATGGTGGTCACATTGTAGAGCATGTGGCACTCGGGCTTTTCCGGGATGCCGAAGTAGGGAACCACCTTGGCGGGCTCCATGACCACTTCGCCCAGCAGCAGAACACCGGGGCAGACGATCTCGCACACAATGCGCATCATGCGAACCAGCGTGTGAACCTGCGGCAGATTACGGCAGCTGGTGCCCAGCTGTTTCCAGATGTAGGGAACAGCATCCAGACGGATCACATCAATGCCCCGGTTGGTGAGGTAGAGCAGGTTTTCCGTCATGTCGTTAAACACCATGGGATTGGCGTAGTTGAGGTCCCACTGATAGGGGTAGAAGGAAGTCATGACCACCTGATTGCAGTCTGGCAGCCAGGTGAAGCTGCCGGGAGCGGTGGTGGGGAACACCTGAGGAACGGTTTTCTCAAACTGGTTGGGAATGTCCCAATTATCATAGAAGAAATACCGTTCCCGGTAGCCGGGCTCACCAGCCCGGGCCTTTCTGGCCCACTCGTGATCCTCGCTGGTGTGGTTCATCACAAAGTCCAGGCACAGGCTCATGCCCTTGGCGCGGCAGGCGTCCGCCAAAGCTTCCAGATCCTCCATGGTGCCCAATTCAGGTTGAACTCGGCGGAAATTTGCCACAGCATAGCCGCCGTCGCTCCGGCCTTTCGGGCTTTCCAACAGGGGCATCAGATGCAGATAGTTGACGCCGCATTCCTCCAGATAGGGCAGCTTTTCCTTTACGCCCTCCAGCGTGCCGGCAAAGGCTCCGGTGTAGAGCATCATGCCCAAAAGCTCCCGCTGGCGGTACCAGTCAGGATTGGCTTCCCGGCGTGCGTCCTGAGCACGCAGATCCTCTTTCCGCTCATCCCAGCAACGGCGGAGCATGTTCAGAAAATAATCAAATGCGGCAGTATCGCCATTGTAAAGTTCGCAATACAGCCATTTCAGTTCATCGTAATATTTGCCCAAGCGCTGGTCAAAAGCGCTGACGCTCTGGGAGATGTCGGTTTTCTTGCGCGGGGTAGAACTTCTCTTCGTGCTCTTTGCCATCGGATTATTCTTCCTCCAATTCGTCTAATGTGGGCATAGCGGGAATTGCTCCGCTGCGGGAGCAGGTGATGGATGCCGCCCGATTGGCAAAGGTCAGAACCTTCTCCAATTCTTCGACGGTCAAGTTTTCCAGGGGATGATCGCCACGAGCAGTCAGGCGACTGAGTGCTGCCCCAAGGAAGGTGTCGCCGGCGCCGTTGGTATCAGCGACTGTGGTGGTCACGCCGGGCACAAGACCAGTTGCTCCCTGCCAGCGGTAGAAGGCTCCCTTTTCGCCCATGGTGATCAGAACCAGTTTAATGCCTGAATCTTCCAGATGCTGGCTTGCGATTTCCGGATCGGCAGTGCCGGTCAGCAAGGGAAGTTCCTCCTCGGAAAGCTTGATCACATCCACCAAAGGCAGCGGGTTACGCATCCATTCCACTGCTTCTTCTTCGCTCTCCCAAAGAGCCTCGCGGTAGTTGGGGTCATAGCTGACAAGTACGCCCTGCTGGCGGGCCTGCCGGGCCGCAAAGATGGTGGCGGAACGGGCCGCTCCGACGGTCAGACTCACCGAACCGAAGTGGAGTACCTTGGTGTTTGCCAGACTACGGACATCGATTTCTTCCGGGGAGAATTCGGCATCTGCGCCCCGAACGAAGCGAAAGGAACGCTCACCCTCCTGCGACAGTGTGACCACCGCCATGGTGGTCGGGGTTTTACTGGTGCGCAGACCGGAAATATCCACGTTGTTTTCCTGCAGCACCTGCGAGAGATAGTTTCCGAAGCCATCGCGTCCTACATTTCCGCAAAAGGCGGTTTTCGCACCCAGGCGGGCGGCGGCTACGGCCACATTGGCGGGAGCGCCACCGGGATTTGCGGCCAGCATGGGAACATTTTGAGCATTGACACCGGTCTGCGTCAGATCGATCAGGACCTCGCCGATTGTTGTAATGTCCGTCGTAACGATCACCTCATTAAATGCTTTTAAAATTATATTGCAAACAAAGTTATTTCGAGTTGTATGATAGCATAAGTTAAAACGATTGACAATTCCTTTCGGATATTTCCTCAGGGCCGGTTTTCACAAATTTTTTGCGGGAAAATTGATGAATTACACAAAGGCACTTGAAAATGTGAAATATTTCGGAATGCTTCTTGTTAATTATCGCAAAACAGCAATAAACACCTATCCTGTTGCCAGGAAAAGAAAACAGCCGGAACCAAACAAATCGGTTCCGGCTGTTGGTTTTGCTGATGCACTCCGGGTCACTTACCGCGGGGAGCTATGAAACGTGAGGGCATTCTTCATCCAGAAATTCTGCCCCGGCTGCTGAGTAACCCTGCTTTTCGTAAAATGCTTTGACCCGCACCTGAGCGGCAAGACAAAGTGTCGTGCCTTGCAGGGAGTGAACCAAGTGTTCCGCTTCCTGCAGCAATCTTCGGCCGAAGGCGCGGCCGCGGAAATTCTTTCGCACGGCTACCCGGCCGAGCACATAAGAAGCTTTGATCTCGTTCCAATAAACGCGGCAGGTGCCGATGGGTATGCCGTCCTCAAATAAAACAATATGCCGTGCGATCGAGTCGACCTCGTCAAATTCCACCTCAAAGCCCTGTTCTTCCACAAAAACCTCCTGGCGGATCAGTATTGCTTCCTGGGGCAACTTTGCACATTGTCTGCATTCCAGCATAATATCGCCTCCTGCCGGAAAACCGGCGTGTACTGTGTTTTATTAATGTACCACGAAGCAGGGCTTCATGGCAAGCATATCGCTGCCCGCTGTGTAGACATGATGAACCTTTGCTTGACAAAAGTGATTATATCGAATATAAGTATATATAGATAATCTATATATACGGAGGTGAAACTATGCCAATCGACAAAAGTCTTTTAACCGGAAGTACCACCACGCTGATTCTTAAGCTGCTGGAAGAGCGGGATATGTACGGTTATGAGATGATCGAAACGCTGGCGGAGCGCTCCGACCACACCTTTGATTTCAAGGCGGGGACGCTTTATCCCATTCTGCATACATTGGAAAAGCAGGCACTGGTGGAATCCTACGAGCAGCGGGCCCCACAGGACCGTATTCGCAAGTATTATCATCTAACGGAAGCCGGGCGTCTGCGTCTGCAGGAAAAGCAAAAGGAATGGACCAGTTTTGTTACCGCTATGGAAAAAATCCTGAAAGGGGGTGCCGCGCATGCTGCCCAATGACAGAATTGCAGAGTATTGCAGGCAGGCGGCGGAGCAGATCCGCTGGAAGCGGGCTCGCCCGGCAGTGATGCGGGAGCTGGAGCAGCACCTGCAGGACCAGCAGGAGGCCTATATGGAGCAGGGGCACGGGCAGGAACAGGCGGCCCGAATGGCCATCGAGCAGATGGGCGATGCCCGGGAAGTGGGGCAGGCGCTGGACTGGGCGCACCGCCCGCAAACGCCCTGGTTTTTGTTGCTTGCCATGATGGCTTTTCTGGTGCTGGGAGCGGCACTTCAGGTCGCGCTGACCCGGCAGATGGCGCCGCTGGCTTCCTACGCAGTGGCGGCGGGACTGTTTGCCCTTGGCTATTTCGGGGACATCTCCTTGCTGGGCAAGCATGCAATGGAGATTTATCTGGGTGTTCTGGCATTTGCGGCTGTATTGCTGATTGGGGCTGAACCAGTGGCAGGGGCTGCGGTTTTTCACTTGAATCCCATTTCTCTGTATCTTTGCTACCTGGCGCTGGTATTCCCGGCTGCTTACGGGCTGTTTCTTTATGGAATGAAAGGGCTGGGCGCGCGTGGAATCCTGCTCAGCGTTTTGGGATATCTTCCGTTTGCACTGATTCTTCTGATGGTTCCCACTCTGTCCGGCTTGCTGATTTACAGCGCCTCGACAGGGGTTATGCTGGCGGCGGCCATTCGAAAAAACTGGTTTGGCGCAAAGCAGGGACACCCCGTGCTGAAGATCGTTGCACCGGTGCTGCTTCCTGCCGGTGCACTGGCCGTTGCTTTCTTATCTGTGGGAGAGAACCGTTTGCAGGTGTTTCTGAATCCCGGGCAGGATGCGGCGGACACAGGCCTGATTTATTGCCGCTTACGGGAAGCTGTTGCGCAGGCCGTGTTCTGGGGAGAGGGCAATGCGGACCTGTCTGTGATCCCAGACCTCTCCGAAAATTACGCGCTATTGTATGGAATTCAGAAATTTGGTCTGGGGACTTTTGCCGCATTGATGCTTCTGGTGCTGGCGTTCGGTGTATTCGGCGTCATCAGGGCAATGCGGCAGCGAAGCATGCTGGGTACGCTGCTGGTACTGGCCGCCACGCTTACCGTTACACTGCAGGCCTTTGTGTATGCCTATGCGAATATGGGCTACGGACTTTGGGGCACGCTTTCCTTTCCGTTTTTGTCCCGCGGCACCACAGCGCTGCAGTTGGATGCGCTGCTGCTGGGATTGATGTTGGGAGCACTGCGCACGGGTGCATGGGTCAGGGACCCGCAGCAGCCCCAGCGCACCATTCGGCTTTTGCGGATTGAACGATAAGCGTCAGCCCTCGTAAAACATAAACAAGGCGGGCCTTCCTCGAATAACAAAGGGAGGCCCGCCTGATTTTATGTTTATTCGGCAGATAACAGACATTCCCGCACAAGTGCCTCGAACACCCGGGCAAATTCCGCATCCTGTTCTCTGGTTCGTTTGGCGGGTCCCTTGGGGTGCTTGCCTGCCCGCAGAAGCCTTTTGTTCTGCCATCGGCGGTCCAGCAAAAGATCGATATTGTCCGCCGTGTATTCCAGCCCGTTCTGATTGAGCACGCGGGCACGGTGGGCCAGGCACATGCTGGCAAGTCCGTAGTCCTGGGTAATGACGATGTCTCCAGGGCGGACGCGATTAACCAGCGCAAAGTCCACACTATCCATGCCCTTGTCGAAGACCAGTGTCCGCGCACCCTCTCGCTGGATCTGGTGTGCGGTATCGCACAAAATCAGCACGGGGACCTGTAGCGGACGGCAGATGCGCAGGGTGCAGTCCACCACGGGGCAACCGTCAGCATCAATCAAAACAGTGGGCATTGTTATTCCTCCCGGCAAATTACCGGCAAACACCGGATATACGCTTTTCAGTATACCACAGAAACCAGGTATTTGAACTGCCGCAAAAATTGTGCTATCATGCGAAAGGAACAAAATGTCAGGCAATGCGGCCCGAAGGCTACAAAGCCTGGCTGGAATCGAAGAATCATATCGCATGCAAACGACGGAATCAAAATGGAGTGAACCGCATTATCTGACCTGTGAAAAACGGTGGATCTATTTCGCGCTGATCACCGTAGCAGGCTTTTGGGGTGCATATACCTATCTGCTGCGGGGTAACGTGTTCTGCAACGCACAGACCGGCAATGTGGTGCTTATGGGACTTGCCCTGGGTGCGGGAAAATGGAAGGAAACACTGTACTATGTGATCCCCATTTCTGCCTATCTGATGGGAGCGTTTCTGTCTGAGCTGGTACCGAATCCGGTCAAGCACCGACTGGCCATTCGGTGGGATACGCTGTTGATTCTGGTAGAGATGCTGGCGGTGCTGTTTCTGGGCTTTTTGCCGGACTCCGCCCCGGTGCAGATCACTCAGGTAGTCATCAATTTTGTGGTCTCCATGCAATACAATACCTTCCGCCAGGCAGAGGGCATTCCGGTTGCAACCACCTTTGCCACCAACCATATTCGGCAGATTGGCATCGGCCTTGCAAGGGAAGTAAAGCACCGGCATGCCGGCGACCATTCCCATCGGGAAAAGCTGTTTGTGCATCTGCGGATGCTGATCTTTTTCTTTGCGGGGGCATCTGCGGGCAGCCTGTTTGCCCACCTGCTGGGCGGCCGCTCCATCTGGCTTACGCTGATTCCGTTGGCGGTGGTCTTTGCAGCGCTGCTGAAGGCGGATCTGGGTGAAGAAAAGGATCGTATGGAACAAAAACCGGCCGGTCATTGAATATATGAAAACGCCCCGCATTCTTA